>JBOGKL010000082.1:0-4256 GCA_050745525.1 Terriglobales bacterium
CGGCCGCGGCCAGGCAGTTGCCGATGACGTTGACGGCGGTGCGGCCCATATCGAGAAACTGATCCACGCCTAGCAGCAGGGCGACCCCGCTCAGGGGCAGCCCAAAGGTGGCGGCGGTGGCCGCCAGTACGACGATGGCGGCGCGCGAGACCCCGGCCACGCCCTTGCTGGTGAGCATGAACGTCAGGAGCCTGAAGATCTGCTGCCCCAGGCTCATGTGCCGGCGCGCCGCCTGGGCGATGAACTGCGAGGCCAGCGACAGGTACAGCGTCGTGCCCCCGAGGTTGAAACTGTATCCGGCGGGAGTCATGAAGTAAGTCACGCGCCCAGATACCACGAAGCACTCCATTTTCTGCAGCGCAGCGGATGCGCAGTATACTAGCGCTTCGTCCTGGGAGGTCATTTCCTCATGCCAGTCCGTAAAATGCGCCTGAGCGGTTTCCTTTTTCTCGGCTTATCGGTAGCGGCGATGGCCCAAGTGAATCCGAGCCTGTACGCCGGCCTGCGCTGGCGGAACATCGGCCCACATCACGGCGGGCGCGTGTCGGCGGTGGGAGCGCCGATCGGCCCCGGGCAGGAGGCGATCTTCTACGCCGGGCTGCCGATTGGCGGGCTGATGAAGACCAGCGATGCCGGCGAGACCTGGTTTCCGATCTTCGATCAGTTCAAAAACGTGGACGGCATCGGCGCCGTCGCCGTGGCGCCGTCGGATGCGAACATCGTCTATGTCGGCACGGGCGATTCGATCGCCGGTGACAATGGGGACGGCATGTACAAGTCCACTGATGCGGGCAAGACCTGGACGCACATCGGGCTGGAGAACACGGTCAAGATCAACCTGATCCTGATTTCGCCCACCGACCCCAACGTGGTGCTGGCCTCCACGCAAGGCGACCCCAAGTACAACGGCCGCGGCGTGTACCGCACCACCGATGGCGGACAGACCTGGACCAACGTGCTTGACCCCAAGGGCTACAACGGCACCCTGGACATCGCCCGCGCCTACGATGATCCCAGCGTGGTGTTTGCCGCAACCGAGGGGGAGGGCGGTTTCCGTTTCGGGCCGCCGCCTCCGGGCGCGCCCAAGCCCAAGCCGGCCGAGCTGTTCCAGTCCACCGACGGCGGCGTGACCTGGACCCAGATCACCACCATCCCCGACTATCCCGGCCGCATCGGCGTGGCCGTGGCCATGCACACCAACGCGCAGCGCATCTATATCGAGGGCAACAACATTCATGGTGGCTCGGGCCTGTTCCGCTCCGACGATGGAGGCCAGACCTGGACGCACATGGATCCCACCGACCGCCGCGTCGCCAACGGGCAGGGCTCCTACGATTGCGGCGTGTACGTGGACTCGCAGAATCCGGACATCGTCTATACGATTTCCACCTCCATTTACCGCTCGACCGACGGCGGGCATACGTTTCACGCCTTTAAGGGCGCGCCGGACGGGGAAGACGCCCATCCCATGTGGATTGACCCGACCAACGGCCATCGCATGATCACCGGGATGGACCAGGGGGCGGGCATCACGCTCAACAATGGCGCCACCTGGAGCAGCTACTACAGCATCGAAGCGGGACAGTTCTACCACATCATCACCACCGATCAGTACCCGTTCTGGGTGTACGGCTCGCAGCAGGATACCGGCGCCTCGGGGACGCGCAACCGCAGCGACAACGGGGAAGTCAACCATGACTGGCGCCCGATCGCGTCGTCGGAGTTCGGGCGCATGGCCGCTTCGCCGGTCAACCCGGAGATCATCTACGGCGTGGGTACCGGCCCGGCCGGGGGCGGCAGCGGGTTGATCAAGCAGAACATGGCTACCGGGGATTGGGAGAACGTGGCGCCCAACTTTGGCATGCACGCCGGCCGGTATCACCAGAACAGCGACTTCGCCAAGCACTTCGACACGGCCTTCGATCCGAATGCGCTGTATGTGGCCTACCAGTGCCTCATGGTGACCACCAACGGCGCCAGGACATGGAAGATCGTCAGTCCGGATTTGACCACCGGCAAGAGCGAGGCGCAGATTCCCTGCGGCGCGCCCGAGCCGGGCGTCAAGATCGCCGGGCCGGTGAATCCGTACCGTCCGCGCGGGAACTCGATTGCCGACTTCACTATTTCGACCGCCAAGAAGGGCATGATCTGGACGGTGAGCAGCAACGGCCAGATCTACAACACTTTTGACGGCGGCAAGCACTGGACGAACGTCACCAACATTGCCGATCTGAGCAACCCGGAGTTCGCCAGGAACGTGGTGTTCATGAACATCCAGGCGAGCCACCAGAATCCGGAAGAGGCGTACGTGTCGGCGCACCTGGGGCGGATTTCCAACCTGGGCGGGATTCCGTTTCTGCCCGGCGCACTGGATGCCAACGTGGCCCTGATCTGGCGGACCACCGATGGCGGCAAGACGTGGACGAAGATCGTCAATGGCCTGCCCAGCGACCAGCGCACGGGCAGCTACGTGAACGTCGTGCGGGAAGACCCCAAGCAGCCCGGATTGCTGTTCTGCGGCACCGAATCGGCCGTCTACGTGTCCTTTGACGACGGCAGCAGCTGGGAACCGCTGCAGAACAATATGCCGACGACCTCGGTCCGCGATCTGCGCATCCAAACTTTCGATCACGAGAACGACCTGGCGGCGGGCACGTTCGGGCGCGGATTCTGGGTGCTGGACGACATCACGCCGCTGCAGGAAATCGCGACCCATGAGGCCCAGATCGCCGCGGCTCCGGCCTACCTGTTTGAGCCGGGGGATGCGATCCGCTCACGGGTGGATACCAACCGGGACATGCCGACCGAGCCGTGGGAGCATCATGCGCCCAATCCGCCCTACGGCGCCTACATCTACTACTACCTGGGGCAGGCGCCGAGCGGTCCGATTTCGCTGAGCATCTATGGCGCCAACGGACGCCTGGTGGATACCATCACCAGCACCCTGCCGCCCCCGATTACCGGCAATGTTTACCCCCGCTACTGGCTGGCCTCGCCGCAGAGCCGCGCCCTGAGCACCCAGGTGGGGGCGAACCGGTTCGTGTGGAACCTGCACTTTGCTCCGCCGCTGGCGTTCCGGCACGACATGAACAACTCGATGGCCTCGGTGGAACACGAAATCACACCGGGCCCGAAAGGGCCGCAGGTGATTCCGGGCGTCTACACCGTCAAGCTGACCGTGGACAGGCAGACCTATACGCGCAAGCTGACCGTGATCAACGATCCACGCATCGGACAGGGGCCGGAGGTGATGGCGGCGCTCGACGCGCAGAACAAGCTCAACCTGTCCGCCTACGACGCCATGAACGCCAGCTACGAGGCGAACCGGCAGGTGGAGACCGCCAGCCGGCAGGTGGCGGCGATCGTGCGGGGCGGCACCAACGTCGTGAAGCAGGCGAAGGCATTGCAGGTCAAGCTCAAGGCCTTCGGCGGCACGCCGGCGACGGGCGGGTTTTTCGTCTTCCGCCGCCCGGCCAAGCCCGGCGCCAAGCAGTCGTTCATCGACGCCAACAACAACTTCAACACCCTGGTAAGCATGGTGCAGATCGGGCTCGATATGGCTCCGACGCCGGCGCAACTGGACGCCTGGAAGGGCGACTGCCAGCTCTACAACCAGACCGTGACGGCTTGGAACCAGATGAAGACCGAGACGCTGGTCTCGTTCAACCACATGCTGAGTCAAAGCCAACAGCAGCCGATCACGGTGAGCGGCAATAAGGTCGCCACTCTGAACTGCTCGCAACCCTAAAGCCTGGGAGATCGGTCCACGGCCCCTCCGCCGTGAAAGGCAGTTGCGAGCGGCTGGCGCTGGTGAGCCTTGCGAAGCCCGCTAGGCATGGCTCGGCCGATCCCGGAGCGCCCCGGGGGAGCCGACCAACAGAGAGGGCCCACGTGCCGGTAGCGCGTTAGCGGGGCCCGGCGCTGCATGGCGCTGGGTTGGCGGACGAATTTATCGCGATGCTGGAAGAGTACGTGGCCAGCCACTATCCCTTGGCGGCGGTGGCCGAAGCCACGGCGGAGTAGCCACCGCGCCGGCCGCCTCAGCGGGCCGCTGTCGGCATGGCGGGAGCCGGACGCGCCGGCAGCGGCGGCAACTCCGCCAGCGTCTCGCCCTCCCAGCGCGCCACCACGGCCGCGGCCAGGCAGTTGCCGATGACGTTGACGGCGGTGCGGCCCATATCGAGAAACTGATCCACGCCTAGCAGCAGGGCGACCCCGCTCAGGGGCAGCCCAAAGGTGGCGGCGGTGGCCGCCAG
>JBOGKL010000083.1:0-1947 GCA_050745525.1 Terriglobales bacterium
AGGGCTCACCGCCTGACACTGACACCAAAACCGTAACTTGACCTGATTTTCAGGGCCGCTCGGGTCAAGGACCCTAGGGGCCTTGGGTGATCAGTGATCGAGAGCAATGGCAGCGATCACAGTATCATCGCAGCTTCCGGCTCCGTCAACCAGCCTCCACCAACTACCGCTGTGATATCAGCGCCAAATTCGCCGCTGGGATCGCAGTTCACGCACCGGAGGGTGAGCAGCTCTGTAGAAGCTCCGTCCAACCTGCGCTCTGGACGTCATAGATGCCAACATCTTCACATTGCGTATTGGCAGGTGGCGGTGCGGAGCCCACCCCTCCGAACGACGCCACCGGTCCGGGCACGCTGACAACCCAGGCCTGATATGGCACCCCGGCCGAGACGGCGCTGGCCACAGGATCTTGCTCGGTAACGGTCGCCAAGACTGCCGTGGGATTGCCGGATGTCAACGCGGGGCCAAACGCACTGTGCGCTGCGGGATACGCCCTGAACTCGGCAACCGCCGCCGCGGGAGTACTAACCCCCGATCTCGTGGCGTAATCCGAAGCCTGCGAGGACGGCGGACCCACCGAGACGCCCTGATCGGAGTACGTGAGGCCGGTAGTCGCCGTGCGCGCTCTTGCGCGTCGCGCCTCTCGAAGCTTTTGGGCCACTAGGCGCCGCCGTGCCTCGGCCAGCGCTCGGGTGTGTTGCGCCTTAGTCGTGGTCGCGTGAGGCTTGGTTGCGTTAACGGCGGTCCCTTCAGCTACGACCGCGCCGGCGGCGAGAGCGAACGCGGCCACAAGCCCAAGAAGGCCAGCACGCTTTGCCGCGATCCGTTTCATCGCTTCTCCTCAACTATCCGGTCCAGATCTCGAAGGCCGGGCACGATGTGGTTTGGAGCCACCACTGCTTGCCGTCACTTCGATGGTACAAGGTGTTATTGCTCGGCTTCAGAAAGCCGTTACAGGACCATGAATAATACTTGTTGTTGCTGCCGTTTTGGCCCTGAAGGCTCGCATAGCTGGTGGGACTGCCAGAGGTGCCAGGTATGTCGCTCTCGCGGTAGTTGGCCTCGCCGAACAATTGCGGTTGGAATGGGTACGTCCAGTTGCTCAAAGGGTTCCAACTCGTGGTCATCCACACCGTGCCGTCGATCTTGGCGTACTCACAGCCGCAGCCTGTCCCGTACTGCTCGTTGTAAGAATGCGTGGAGCCGTCGGCCGAGATGCAGCCGCCGTATTTCGTTTGCGGCGCATAGCTGTTGGTCCTCCGCGTCTGCGCGAAGTACGTGAGGCATTGTCCATACCCAGCCTGGGTCCCTGACTGAACGTAGCCTCCGGGGCTGCCGTCTGACGCAATCATCACCCAGGAGCTAACGGCGTTGTACGTGGGGTTGGGCACGGAGCCGCATGCCGCGCCGACTCGTCGGGTGATCGTTCCAGACGCACCCTCGGTGTTTCCCTGACCGAGGGCTCCCGCGTAGCCGTCGAACCAGGAGAATTTGTGGAGACCACATTTTGCCAGCGCAGCTTCGTGGGCAACGGGATTTCGTCGACGTGCGGACGCCGCTGCTGCGATCAGCAGCGGAATGTAGCAGCGCACCAACAAGCGCGGAACATGCCAGAAGATGGGATCGGCGACGGGTCTTCAAAGCTTTGCAACGCCCGGTCCGCTTCTGGGACAATGTATGACTTGCTACTAAGACCGTTTTAGCACCGATTGCCCTTTGCGTCAAGCCTTTCATCAGGCGCAGCCGGACCCCAGCGGGTTCCTCGACGGACGACGAAGCGACGCCCGGGGGAACTTCGTTCCAGAGGCCAGCCGTTCAGTCACGTTCTTGCTCCATTTTCGTGACCGCATAGGTATGGCGGGGCCGGGGCCCGCCCGAGCGTAAACGTGACCCCAGCGGGCGAAGCGACCTGCCGCCGGCGGCTCCGCCGAGATGCGGCGGCGCCGC
>JBOGKL010000084.1:0-13858 GCA_050745525.1 Terriglobales bacterium
GCCGGGGACGGTGCCGTTGGCGCGCAGAAGGCGGAGGATTTGCGCGCCGTTCATGGGGCTCTCATCCTGGCTGGCCGCGCCCACCACGACGTCTGAATCGGTAGCGGTGGTCGTGGTCATGCCGGCGATGCCGGATTCGGCCGCTCCGGCATCGGCGTTGCCCACCAGATTGCCGGTCTGGCTGACGTCGAGCTGGCGGAAGCTGCGGCGGTTGGCCGGCTGCTGCAGCGGCCGGCGACGGGCCAAGGAGGCCGACGGGGCCGAGGCCGGATGATGGGCGGCAGCTTGGGCGGGCGGCGCCGCGGAAGCCAACGTCAGGTTGAAGTGCAGCGGGGCGGCGGATGGGGCGCCGGATGCGGCCACCGTCACCTGCGCGTGCGCGGGGCTAAACGCAAGCATGCTGGTGGCGACATCAAACCTGCCGGGATGGGCGACGCGAACCGTGAAGCGGCCGTCTTCCGCCGTCGAGGTCAGGTAGCGCTGACCGGTGGCCGGATCCGTGACCGTCACCGTCACGCCGGGAACGGCCAGGCCATCCACCTCGACTAGGCCCTCGATGCGCGCCGAAAAATTCGCGGGGGCTTGCGCAGCCAAACAGAGGGGGACGAGCAGCAGTAGCAGAGGAGCCACTATGAAAAGAGGGGCAAACGGTGCGCGGACTCGCATAGGGTGCCTGGGAGCAGACGGGCTTGAGGGGAGTACGCTGGGCCGGTACCGGGGTTACGGATAACACCGTCATTTATTGAACGCGAGCGGTTCGCGGGCGCGGAAACGCCAGGAGTTCCGGGCCCGTATAATGAGGAGAACATGCAGTGTGCCCGGTCGGCCCGCCACTTTCTGCACCGTCCCCTGCTCGTTGCGAGCGCCGTCGCACTGGCTGCCATGGCCGCGCGGGGACAGGTCGGCGCTAATACCCCGGTGCAACGCGCCCAAGCCGAAGAAGCCGCGTTTGCCGCCGCCAAAGGTCCGGTGGCGAAGTTGGTGTCGGTGTATCGGATCGAGCGGCTGATGCCGCTGCTGCCCCTGGCTGAGCAGCAGCCGGTGTGGACGAAGCTGGCCGCAACTGCGGGCGTTCCGCCACTGGTACGGGCGCAAATCGAGGCGCAGGAGGCCGATTACGAGCTGCGCGCGGGTAAGGGCATCGAAGCGGCGGCGACGTGGAAGCGGCTGGGAGAAGTCGAACAGTGGCGCGTCGTGGGGCCGTTCGACAACTCCAGCGCGGAGGCCATGGCCACCGTTGTGGGTCCGGAAAAAGGCATTGACCTGGCGGCCCGCTACCAGGGCAAGCAGCGGCAGGTGGCGTGGCGCGTCATCCCCTATATGCGCTCGCGCGGGATGCTGGACTTCGGCATGTTCTTGAGTCCCTCGAGCAGCACCTCGGCCTATGCGGTGAGTTGGGTGCGCAGTGAGCGGGCGCAAGCCGTGGCGCTGCGCCTGCGCGATCAGGGCGCAACGCGGGTGTGGGTGAACGGCGCGCTGGTGTATAGCGAACAGGGATCGCACCCGAGCAGCGGGTTCGACCAGCATGCGGTGGGCGCGCGCCTGGTGGCGGGCTGGAACGAAATTCTGGTCAAGGCCGGGGATGGGGAAACCGGAGGCTGGGCTTTCGCGCTGCGCATCACCACGCCGGAGGGAGCGCCTCTGGCCTTGGAGGACAGCGACGTGGCGCATCCGCGTCCGGCCGTGACAACGCCGGGGGGGGCGGTACAGGCGAAGGATCTGACCGCGCTGGCGAAGGCGCAGGCCACCACCGCCGGGGGAAAGCTGGACTACGCCTGGGTGCTGAGCCAGAAACAGAACTTCAATAGCGGCGATCATCGGGCGGCGGCGGCCTTTCTTGACGCCATCGCGGCGGCGCCGACGAACCCGCAAGCGGTGCTGGATTTCGAGCGCCACGACCGCAACGTCAGCCGCCGCTACCAGCACTTGGAGCAACTGCTGAACGAACCCGGGCTGGGAGCGCGCTGGCTGGGACAGGTACACCTGGACTTGGGATTCATCGAGTTGAGCCGGGGCGCGTACTGGCCGGCGCGCAACAATTTCTGGCTGGCGCTGGAGCCGGCGGCGCCGGGCGGCGTGAACGCGAGCGACGGGGGCCGGATCGCCCCGGTGGAGGCGATCGAGAAGGCGCCCATGGCCGCCGAAGGCATGCTGCAGGTGTACGCCGATGTGGGGTTGCGGCCGCAAGCGCTGGCCTGGGCCGGGGCGTTGCGCCAGGCGGGCGAGGAGACGAGCGAGGTGGCCGCGCCCGTTGCCATGACGCTGCGGCGCACCGGCCCGCTGCGGGCGGCCGAGAGCTGGCTGCAGGCCGCCTACGCGGCCGATGCGGGGAACCTGCGGCTGGGGCTGGAGTTGGCCGACGTAATGCGCCAGCGCGGACAATACGAAACGGCGCTGACGACCGTGCAGGGGATGATTCACCTGCTGGGCGACGACCCCAACCTGTTGGCGGTCGAGGCGCGGGCGCTGGTGGGGCTGGGGCGGGGCCCGGCGGCGCTGGCGCGCATCGAGCAGGCCGTGGCCCTGGCGCCGGATACGCCGGCGCTACGCGTGGCGGAGGGCGGCATCGAACGGCATTTGGGCCGCCAAGAGGCTGCCATTTCCGCCTGGCAGGCGGCGCTGCAACTGAATCCGCAGGATGCGAGCCTGCGCGACCGGCTGCAGTTGGCGCGCGGCGGAGAAGCGGCCGAGGAGGCCAGCTTCGAGCGGCCCTACCAGCAAGACCTGGCCAGGACCATCGCTGCTTACAAGGCGCTGCCGGCGGCCGAGCGGGAAACATTCGAGAGCGGGCCGCTGGTGGTGCTGTCCGACACCAGCGTGACCAACATTTTCGCCTCGGGCAACACCGGGCGCTACGAGCAACAGATCTTCCGCGTGAACAACGACAGCGGCGCGCAGGCGCTGAACGTGTATGCGGTGACCTACGATCCGCGGACCGAAGAGGTGCACTATCTGTCGGCGCATGTGGTTCATCCCGACGGCAGCACGGCGGACGCAGCGCAGGCGCAGGACCAACTCATCAGCCAATCCGTCGGGTACGAGACCTTTTACGACGTACGCAACAAGTACGTGGTGATGCCGGCGCTGCGGGCGGGGGATTTTGTCGAGATCGCCTATCGCGTGCTGCCCACCACGCTGGAGTCGCTGTACGGGGACTATTACGGGGCCATGGATCCGTTCGGAGGCAGCGCGCCCACGCTGCAGCAGCAGTACGTGGTGATCTCGCCGGCCAACAAGCCGCTGTACACGCACGCGGTGCGCTTCGCGGGACAGCACAGCGTGAGCAGCAAGGGCGGGGAGACCGTTTACCGCTGGAGCGCGACGAACCTGGCGGCGCAAGTGAGCGAGCCGCTGGCGACGCCATCCATCGAGCGCGTGCCGTACGTCGAGGTTTCCGAGTTCCAAACCTGGGACCAGTTCGGGGCGTGGTACCGGCAACTGATCCGCAACACGTTCGTGATGGACAGCCAGATGGTGGCGACGGTGAACCGGCTGGTGCTGGGGAAGACGAGCGAAGCGGAGAAGGTGGACGCGATCTACCGCTGGGTCATTCAGAACACGCATTACGTGGCGCTGGAATTCGGCATTCACGGCTACCGGCCCTATCCGGTGAGCCAGGTCTTCCGCCGCCGCTACGGGGATTGCAAGGACAAGGCGTCGCTGCTGATCGCGATGCTGCATCAGGCCGGGATCCGGGGCGACTTCGTGCTGGTGCGGATCCGCGATCTGGGGCTGGTGGACCCGACGATTCCCTCGGTGGCGGATTTCGATCACGCCATCGTGTACGTGCCCGATCTGCACCTGTACCTGGACGGAACGGCCGAATATAACGGGACGCGCGAATTGCCCGGCGGCGATCAGCGCGCGTTTGTGCTGCGCATACCGGTGCAAAGTGATTTAGTCGGGAGCGATCCGGCGGGCGACACCGCGGCGGCGATGACGCCGGTCAAGACGCCCGTCACAACGGGCACGGCGGAACTGGCGCCGGTGGTCACACCCGAAGCGATGCCAGCCGCCGATGTTGTTACGCGCACGCTGAACGGCCAACTTGACGCCCAGGGCAACCTGCACTTCCAGATGGACGTGGAGCTGACGGGCGGAGAGGCGCCGCTGTACCGGCAGGCGATGGCCATTCCTGACCGGCAGGCGGGAGCGCTGCAGGCGATGCTGCACAGCCGGCTGCCGGGCATCAGCGTGGTGGCGGCCACCGTGACCAATGAAAACAACTGGAACCTGCCGCTCGAGATCAGCTTTAGCGGGACCGTTCCCGGCTTTGCCACCGTCAACGGAAACACGTTGCTGGTTCCGCGGCAGATTTTGCCGCGCTCGTGGCTGCCGCGCATGGCCGCGCTCAGCCAGCGGACGTCGGACGTGCTGGGCCCGCCGCCGCAGATTCTAGTCGAGGAGATGCACTTGGGTTTGCCGTCCGGTTACCGGGCGCAGGCCATGCCCGCGCCCACCGGGCAGCAGCCGCCGTTTGCCGAATTTCAGGCCGACGCAGCGGTCAACGGCAGCACGCTCACGCTGCGCAGCCGCATCGAGATCAAGCGCTCGCTGATCACGCCCGGGCAGTATCCCGCCTATCGCGCCTTCTGGGCGCAGGTGGATGCGGTGCTGGGGCGTCCGATCAGCCTGGTGGCGGGAGGGGGCCAGTGAAGCTGCTGCAAAGGACGGGGATCATGGCGGGCGTGGTAGCGATGGGCGTGCTGCTGGGGCTGCCGGCAGCGCGCGCGCAGGAAACGCCTACAGCGCCCGCGGCGCCGTCAGCGGCCACGCTGCTCAACCGGCTGCCGAGCGTGGCGCCGGGGCAGTACGCGGCCGCGTTGCAGGCGGCCAAGGCGCGAGGGAACCGGGCCGATGTGGCCTGGATCGAGCTGTTTTATGGTGATAGCGCGGCCAAGCGGGCCGCGGCGCTGGAGTTGCAGCGCACAAAAGCGGACGATTCGCCGGAGATGGCGTTCGTCCGCTTTGCGGCCGCCTACAGCCGCGGCCAGGACCACGCCCTGCTCGCCGCCGCGCTGCAGTTGATGCGCACGGTGCCCAACGACGTGGCCACCGAGTTGGCGGTGCGGGAGCTGAGCGGGCAACTGGAAGACCAGGGACGCGTGCTGCTGAATGCCCTGCCCAGCCTGGAGCACGCCCTGCGCGAGCCCTTGGCCGATCCGGTCACCAGCTACATGCTGGGGCGCTCGGTGCTGGCCGCGGTGCACGGTCCGGGACTGGCGCTGACGCAAGCGGAAGCCAATCAATTGGCGGGAAGGCTGCCGCACTGGCAACTGTGGGGACCGTTTGGAGACTTCTCCAACCTCGGCTTCGACCGGGTGTTCGACATCGAAAAGCAAATGGCCGCCAGCTATCCGGCCGATTTCGGGCCGGCCGTGTTGGCGCCCCTGTCGCGGACGCCGCAGGCGTTTACCAGCACCGGCGACGGGGTTCACTTTCCGCTGGACTGGGGCCGGGCGGGGGTTGAATTTGCCGTCACCTACGTGCGGGCGCCCGAGCCGATGGCGGTGCAGATCCGGCTCTACGCACAGGCCAGCGCGCAATTGGAGATCAACGGCACGACCGTGCTGCGCAACGACCGGCGCTCGAGCTATCGTCCGGCGACGGCCACCGCGGCGCTGGAGCTGGCGGCGGGATGGAACCGGGTGGTGGTGAAGCTGGGGGGCAACGCCATCGGCGACTTCGACCTGATGCTGCGGCCGTCGCGGCCGGGCCCGGCCGTGGAGGACGCCGCGCAACTGCCGGCGGGCGCCCAACTGGCGGCGGCGCCACGGCCACTGGCGGCGCCGGAGACGCTGGCGGCGTGGAGCCGGCAGCGGGTCGCATCGCATCCGGACGACGCGGTGGCGCTGTGGGTGGACGGGGTGCGCAAGCTGCAGGACGAGGATGCCGAAGGAGCGCGCGTCGCGCTACAACAGGCGGCGAAGCTGGCGCCGAATGCGGCGCTGGTGTGGCTGGACCTTTCCGAGAGCTACGGCAATCTCAACGATGCCAGCCAGAGCTGGGCGGCGGCGGAGGTGGAACGGACGGCGCGGCAGGCGCTGGCGGTGGCGCCGGAGGCGCTGCGCGCCTACGACCGGCTCGGACACGTGTACGAATCGCAAGGCAAGCCCACCCAAGCCGCCGAACAGTTCGCCCACTGCACCGGCCAGGGGTATGCCGATTGCGACTGGTCGCTATTCCATCTGGCCGCGCACCAGCAGTGGCAATCGGAGGCGGAGACGGCGCTGGCGCACGCGCTGGCGGAGTCGGGTTCGGATTGGGACGGAATCGTGAGCGGGCTGGAGTTTTATGCCGGCGTGGGCGATGCCGCCCAGGCCACGGCCTGGCAGCGCAGGCTCGAGGAAGACCCGCGCGCCGCGGCCGCGCTGGGCGCCTATCAACTGCATCATGGCGAGGCGGGGGCGGCGGCGCGGTCGCTGGCCGTGGCGATTGCGCAGAATCCCTCCTCGGCCAGCCTGCACCGGGAGCGCATCGAAGCCCTGCTCTCGGCCGGAGACGTGGCCGCGGCCGAGCGCGCGGCGCAGGCGGCGCTGGCGGAGTTCCCCTACGACGCGCGGCTGGCGGCGGTGGCGGCGCAAACGGCGCTGCGCCAGGGCGCCGCACAGGGCATCAGCGCGCTGCGCGCGCACGACGCCCATCGCGGGGAGCTGCGCGAGCAGGCGAGTTTTCTGGCCGGCGAGCAGTTCTGGGCGCCTTGGGATCACTCGGCGCAGGCCATCATCGCGCAGGCGCCGGATGCAACGGCGTATCCCAGCGCCAGCGCCATTCTGGTCTTCGACCAGATGATCAACCGCGTCAACCCGGACGCCACGCAGGATCAGTACATCCATCAGATCTACAAGGTGCTGAACGCGGCCGGGGTGGAGCAATTCGCCGAGGTGACGAGCATTCCCCATGGCAGCGACCTGATCCGGCTGCGGACGATCAAGACCGACGGCGAGAGCGTGCTGCCGGAGAACATCTCCAACATCACCGACGTGACCATGCCCGACCTGGAACCGGGCGATTACATCGAGATCGAGTTCGTGCAGCACATGGCCGCCTCGCAGGTGCTGCCGGACACGCTCGACGACAATGAGTTTTTCGTCTTCAACTCCTCGAAGCTGCCCTACAACTACTCCGACTACGTGGTGCTGACGCCGCCGCAATATCCGCTGCTGGTGGACCAGGAGCGCTTCCCCGGCGCGCCCACCGTACGCGTGCTGCCCGACGGCTACACGGCGCGGCAGTGGCTGGTGCAGAAGACGCGCATTCTGGTCACCGAGCCCAACATGCCGCCGGAAACCAACCTGGTGCCCAAGGTCTGGATCAGCACGCCGCGGCAGTGGGACGAGATCAGCCGCTACTACGCCGACAACACCTACGACGTGCGCAAGACCACGCTCGAGATGCGGCAGAAGGCCGAGACCCTGACGGCCGGGAAGACCACCGACGTGGCCAAGGCGAACGCGATCTTCCAGTGGGTGGGAGCCAACATTCAACCCGGACCGGGCACCATCTTGAGCCCGGCGCGGCAGTACTTCACCGACCGCAGCGGCAATCGCGTGGCCGTCTTCCTGGGGCTGCTCGCGGCCGCCCACGTGCCCTGGCAACTGGTGCTGGCGCGGGCCGTGACCGACGACAGCTCGATCAAGATTCCCAGCATCTTTCAGTTTCAGTACCCGCTGATTCACGTCGCCGCGGGGGCGGAGGCGTCGGACCCGGCCTCGGGGTGGTATGACCTGAACGGAGATTTTGCCCATCTCGACTACATCGCGCCGGGCATACGCGGAGGGCTGGCGCTGGTGGCGGGGGCGGCGGGGCCGGGCGAGTTCATCCATATCCCGACCTTCACTTCGCCGCTCGACGGACTGGTGGTCACCATCACCGGCAGCGTGAACGATGCCGGCGACGCGACCCTGCACATGCTGATGGCCTTCCGCGGACCGAGCGGGCAGCAGGTTCGCCGCGAGCTCGCCAGCCTGCCCGCTTCCACCTTGCCGCAGATTTACCAGCAGGTGTTGCTGGCCAGCTATCCCAACGCGACCTCGACCGGCGGCAAGCTGGAGAACCGCGACGCGCGCGGCAAACCGCTGATCTTCTCGATTGACGCCACCGTGCCCGGCTTCATCCAAATGAACGGAACGCAGGCGGGCTCGAGCTGGAACATCGGCCATCTGACCGGCGCGGTGGGTGTGCTGCGGCGCTACGCGCCGCTGCCGTTCCGTAACTTGCCGCTGGTGATTCCCGGTGACAGCTTCGAGCAGACCAACCTGACGCTGACCCTGCCGGCGCGGTTCGGGAAATCCAACCTGCCCCAAGCCGCCGATATCGAGAACACCTACGGGCGCTTTCAGTCCAGCTTCGCCCAGGCCGGCAACACCATCGAGTTCCACCGCACGCTGTTCTTGAAGGCCGACCGCATCGCTCCCGCCGACTACGGCAGCTTCCGCGCCTTCGCCCGACGGGTGGACGCGCAAGACCGCCTGCAACTCACCGGCGCGATCGGGCATTAAGGGTTGCGTAAAACCGTACCTCATGGTATGGTAATCCATACCATGAAGACCACGCTCATCATCCCCGACACGCTGTACCGGAGTATCAAGCAGCGTGCCGTCGCCCAGCGGCGGAGCATTTCCGCGATCGTGAGCGAGTACCTGCAAGCGGGCCTGCGCAGGGCGCCACAGCCGGATCGGACGCCGCCTCCGCTGCCGTGTTTCGACCTCGGACTGGCGCGCGTGGATGTATCGGACCGCGACGCGCTGGAACGCGCGATGCGATTCGGGGACAGAGACCCACGCTAGACGGATGTTCGTGGTGGACACAAACCTTCTGGTGTACGCGGTGAATGGAGCCGCGCCCGAACATCGGCGGGCGCGGGCATTCCTGGAGAGCTGCCGTACGGGCCACGAAGCCTGGTTGGCCACGTGGTCCATCTTCTACGAGTTTTTGCGTGTGACCACGCATGTTGCGGTGTTTCCGCAGCCGCTATCGCTGGCGCAGGCCATGACCTTTTGGCGCTCGCTCCGAGCGTCGGATTCTTTCGGGCTCCTCGAGGAGACGGAGCGCCACGAAGAGATCGTGAGCGAACTGGCACGGCGACACCCCGATGTCCGCGGCAACCACGTACATGACCTGCATATCGTGGCCCTCATGACGGAACATGGCGTGCGAGAAATCCGGACTGCGGATGCTGACTTCCACCGCTTCCGCTCGCTACGCGTGGTCAATCCGCTGCTCGCCGATTAACGTGCGCGGGCTTTGGCCCTTGCCGTGCGAGAGACCTCGCGAGAGCGTGGGCAGGATTAGAGTGCCCTAATCCAGGCCTGCGCCGCGATATGCGAGGGGTGGGTATGCTGATTCGCGCCAAGGCGCCACTGCGGCTGAGCTTCGCCGGCGGGGGCACGGATGTGCCTCCGTTTCCGGAATTTGAAGGGGGGTGCGTGCTCAGCGCCACCATCAACCTGTTTTCCTTCGGGACGCTGCGCCCGCGCCCGGACGCCGAGGTGCATCTGCGCTCGGCGGATTTGGGCGTGGCGCTCGATTACGCCGCGGGCGCGACCCTCACCTACGACGGGCAGCTCGATCTGGCCAAGGCCGCCATCCGCAAGCTGGGAGGCGACGACGGGGGCGGCTTCGATATGTTTCTGCACACCGACGCAAAGCCGGGCTCGGGGCTGGGATCGTCGTCGAGCCTGATGGTCGCCGTCATGGGCCTGCTCAAGGAGTGGCGGCGGCTGAGCCTGGACGAGGCGGCCGTGGCCGAGGGGGCGTGGCGGCTGGAGCGCGAGGAGTTGGGGATTCCTGGCGGCATGCAGGATCAGTACGCGGCCGCCTTCGGCGGCTGGAACTTCATCGAGTTCGGCCGCAAGCAGGTGCTGGTGAACCCGCTGCGGCTCAGCGCGGATGTGCGCAACGAGCTGGAGCACAATCTGGTGCTGTGCTTCACCGGGGATACGCGCGTGGCCGACGGCATTCTGGCCGACCAGACGGAGCGCTACAAGCGCGGCGAGCACCGCAGCCTGGACGGCCTGCGCCGGCAGAAGCAGTTGGCGGTGGAGATGAAGAACCTGCTGCTGAGCCGCCGGCTGCCCGAGTTTGGCGCCCTGCTGCACGAGGCCTGGGAGTACAAGAAGCGCATGTCGCCGCAGATCACCAACCCGCACATTGATGCCGTCTACAAGGCCGCGCGCAAGGCGGGCGCCCTCGGGGGCAAGCTGAACGGCGCCGGCGGCGGCGGCTTCATGACCTATTACTGCGACTTCGAGCGGCGCCTGGAGGTGGAAGCGGCGCTGCTGGCGCTGGGCTGTCAGGTTCGCGACTTCGCCTTCGAGGAAAACGGACTGCAGACCTGGCGCGCCCTGGATACCGCCGCCGCGCCGGTCACCGCCGGCGGCGCGGAGTTGGCGGCGGCATTGACTGGCGCGGGACCCCGCTCGGCTGCGCCGCGCGACCCGCTTCGCGCCTAGCGGCGGGCACCATGAACGGGAAGGCGGGGGTCATCTTCCGCGCCGCCATCTACGGCGGCAGCGGCTACGCCGACGGCAGCCAGGACGTGCTTGCCGGGCTGGAGCAGCAGGGCGTGCGGCTGCAACTGGTGCCCATCGGGCTCACGGAGGACCGCGACGGGCTGCTGCCCGAATCGCGGCGGCGTGAACTGCAGCGGTTGCAGCGGCATCGCTTCGACACCGCGGCCAGCATCTTGTATCAATGCGCCCCGGCGCCGGATTTTCTCACCAGCATCGAAGCCCGCGTGCGCATTGGGCGGGTGTCGTTTGAGACCGATTCCCTGCCCCCGGGCTGGAGCGGGCGCTGCAACGCCCTCGATGAAATATGGGTGCCCTCGACCTTTAACCGGGACTCGTTCGCGCGCGGCGGCGTGGACGAAGCGCGCCTGCGCGTCATGCCGGAGGGATTGGACACCGGGCGCTACCGCCCGGGCCTCGAACCGCTGCCGCTGCCGGAGCGGCGTGGATTCAACTTTTTATCCGTTTTTGACTGGATTGACCGCAAGGGCGCCGACGTCCTGCTGCGCGCCTATTGCCGCGCGTTCGACGCGAACGACGACGTGGCCTTGATCCTGAAGGTACATAAATTCGACGATCCTAGCCGCAACCTGGAAGAGCACCTGCTCTACGTGCTGGAGCGGGAGATGGGCCTGCGCCTCGAACAGATGCCCGCCATCGTGCTGCTGACGGGCTTGCTGCCCGCCGCCGATATGCCGCGGCTGTATGCCTCCGCCGACGCCTTCGTGCTATCCAGCCGTGGAGAAGGCTGGGGGCGCCCCTATATGGAGGCCGCCGCATCCGAAATGCCGGTGCTGGCCACGCGCTGGAGCGGGCACCTGGATTTTCTTAACGACGAAAACGCGTACTTGATTGACCTCGAGGCAGTGGCCGAGGTGCCGCTCGATTCGGACCGGGAGATCTATATGGGACAGCGCTGGGCCGAGCCCAGCGCCGAGCACCTGGCGCAGCTCATGCGTGTGGTCTACTCCGACCGCGAAGCGGCGCGCGCCAAGGCGGCGAGAGCGCGGCAGGACATGGTGACGCTGTGGGACCGCAGCGTGCTCGCGCCGCGATGGGCTGCTGCGCTGCGCGCGCTGCTGTCTTGAAACACGCGGACGCTAGGAGGCCGGCGGGCGCCAGGCGGAAAGGAAGCGGATCAGATCCATGGGGCCCAGATCGCGAGCCGCCTGGAAGGAGCCGTCCTCGGAGCTGGCCAGCACGCGGCCGCGGCCGTCGAGCACGGCCAGCATGGGCACGCCTTGCATGATCGAGAGCCCATAGCGCTTGACGATGTCGAGGTTGTAGTTGAACTCCTCGACATCCACGTTGACGACCTCGTAGTTGGCGCGCAACAGCGGCGCCAGATCGGAACGAAGGAAGGCCAGGTCGAGGACGTGGCAGTCGTAGCACCAGTTGCCGCCAAAGACCAGCAGGACGCGTTTGTGCGCGGCGCGGGCGCGGCGCAGCGCGGCGGCAATCTGGGCGCTGGCGTTGGCGGATTTGGAATAGATCGGCCGCTGTAAGGAGGTGGGCTGGCGCAGCCGCTCTAAATCGGTCCGCCCGCCGCTGATGATGCGCCACCCGGCAGGCTGGCGCTGCCAGGTCTGCTGCACGAACAGATAGAAGCTATGCGGCCCAGAGGGGCTGACGAGGTCAATCTCGGCTTCGAATCCGATCTGGTGCAGGTCGGCGCCGAGATCGCGATTGAGAATGGGCGTGAGCTGGAAGCGGGTCAACCCCTGCTGCTTCCAGGTGGCCCAGAAGGCCGCCTCGCGCGGCACATCCGAGATCACGCCGGTGGAGACGATGAGCGCCGGCGGCGGCGCGGAGGAGTAAAAGGACGCGATGTTCGCGGCGCTGCCGGCGCGCACCGCTGCTATCCACTGTTGCAGCGGAGCAAAGGTCCGGGCTTGGGCGCTGAGGCCCGTCACCAGCAGCAGTGGCAGCCAGGCCCATCGTATCCGCATGCGTTTATGGTAGCGCGAGCGGAGCAGGTCAGACCTGCAGGACATCGCCCTTGCGGGCGGCGAGCTTGTACAGGATGGGGTTGATGCACAGGCCCAGCACCAGGGTCGAGATCATGCCGGAGACGATGACCAGCGCGAAGGGGCGCTGCGTGTCGCTGCCGATGCCGTGCGAGAGCGCCGCCGGCAACAAGCCCAGGCAGGCGACCAGCGCGGTGATCATGATGGGGCGCAAGCGCAGCACGGCGGCATCAATGGAGGCGGAGGTGATCTCCTGCCCTTGCAGACGCAGCTTGTTCACGTAAGAAACCAGAATGACGGTTTCCTCCGCCGCCACGCCCGTCACCGCCAACAAGCCCAGCGCGGAAGAGACGCTGAAGGGCGTGCCCGTGGCCCACAAGGCAAACAGAGCCCCCTCGGGCAGCGTGAACAGCACGCTGATGGCGATGATGATGGGGAACTTGAAATTGCCGTACAGGGCGAAGAGGATGAGGAAGATGAGCAGGATGACGAGCGGGCCGACCACGGCAATCTGCTTGCGCGCGGCCACGAACTCGCTGTACTCGCCGCCCCACACCATGCGGTAGCCCTGCGGCAGGTGGACCGACTGCGCCAGCGCCGCCTTGCCCGCATCCACGGCATGCTCGAGGTCGCGGCCCTGGATGCTGTACTGCACCCCGATGTAGCGCTCGTTGTTTTCGCGGTAGATGAACGACGGCGAGTCCTGCTCGCTGATGGTGGCCAACTGGCGCAGGGGGATGTCCTGGCCGCCGGGCGAAGCCACCAGCAACGCGCCGATGGACTGCGGGCTGCTGCGGAACTGCGGCTCCATGCGGACCACCAAGTCGAACAGCTCCTCGCCATGCACCACCTGCGAGACGGCGCCGCCGCCCACCCCGGCCTCGATCACGTCTTCGACATCGCTGACGTTGATGCCGTAGCGGGCGATGGCGGCGCGGTTGATCTGCACGGCGATGCTGGGCTGGCCTAATTCCTTGACCACGGTGAGATCGGTGAAGCCGGGCACCGAGGCCAGGGTCTTGCGCACCTGTATGGCCAGCGATTGCAACTCATCGAGATTGGGCCCGAAGACCTGGACCGCCAGCGCGCTCGTCAGACCGGGGAGGGCCTCGTCCACGGCGTCTTCGGCCGGCTGGGTGTAGTTGAAGATGATGCCGGGGAACGCGGCAAAGCGTTTTTGCAGGCTGGCAATCAACTCCGCCTTGGTGTGCGCGGAGCTCTTCTGCCAGGTGGGGTCTGAGTAGGGGCGCAGTCCGACGTAGAACTCGTCGTTAAAAAATCCCGTCGAGTCGGTGCCGTCGTCGGGACGCCCCAGCTCGCTGCCCACGTCGGTCACCTGCGGGTACGACATCAGGATGTCGCGCACCTGGGGCGATATCT
>JBOGKL010000085.1:0-4776 GCA_050745525.1 Terriglobales bacterium
GGCCACGGCAGCCGACGGCTTTTGAGGAAGCGAGAGAGGGAGATGGAGACAAGGACCAACGGATGACGCAAGCATCCTCATCCCGCCGGTGGTCGGCGTGGCTGGTATTGGCGCTGCTCGTGGGTAGCCTGCTGGCTTTCGCCTATAGCCTGCACGTGCGGAAACGGGACTGGCCCTTGGCGCGGCGTCCGGCGGTGCTAACGCAGTTGATTCCACCACGTTCCCTGCCGTTATAAGCGCAGGCCCGGCGCGGGAAGCAGCTTACAATAAGGCTGCTGTGCCGGAGATCTTCAGCACATCGCGCGCCGAAGCGGCCATTTTTCGCTTCCCGCTGCTATTTTTCCCGATTCTGATTGCCCTGGCGCTGATGCTGCAGGCCTACCTGCCCGTGGTGGTGCATGCGGCTGTTTATCTGGATCTGCCGCTGCTGGTGGTAATTTATTGGGCCGTCACCTATCGCAAGCCCCGTGGCGCGCTCTTGTTAGGCGCGGCGCTGGGCCTCGCGCAAGACAGCCTGTCGCACCTGGCGCTGGGGGTGAACGGCATCGCCAAGACCGTGATCGGCTTCGTGGACGCATCGCTGGGGGGGCGCGTGGATGCCGACCACCCCGGCGTGCGGCTGATCGTGGTGCTGGTCTGTTATCTGGCGAACCGTGCGATGCTGTACGGTCTGGAGCGGTTTCTGCTGGGCACGCCGGTGCCGTGGCAGAGCGGGGTGACGGTGGTGGCGGCGGTGGTGAACGGGCTGCTGGCGCTGCTGCTGTTTCCGGCCTTTGATCGCTTCCGGCGTTGGGCATAGCTGTGGGGGCTTAGCCGTGGCGGAAATACTCGATCGCAAAGACAAGCTTTCCGAAGCGCGGCTGCGGCTGGTGCAGGTGCTGATCATCATCGGCTTCGCCGGCCTGGTGGTGGGGCTATGGCAGATCCAGATCCTGCACGGCAGGCGCTACGCGGCGCTGGCGCAGGCCAACCGCATCCGCACGGTGCCGATCCCGGCGCCGCGGGGGAGAATGTACGATCACGAGGGCCGGCTGCTGGTGGGCAACTATCCGTCCTTTACCGCCTACCTCAGCCGCGACGTGCGTCCGCCGTGGCGGCAGGATCTGCCCGCCATCGCGCAGGGACTGTTCGTGCCGCTGGCCTCGCTCGAAGCCGCCGCCCAACATTTTCAATCGGCGCCCAGCTACGAGCCGATCCCGATCAAGCAGGACATCACCATCGCCGATCAGGATTTCATCGCCGCCCATCACGACCAGTTCCCCGAGCTGGAAACGGTGATGAGCAGCCGGCGTTTGTATCCGGAAAACGGCTACGCCGCCAACGTGATCGGCTACGTGGGCGAGCCCACGCCGGCGCAAGTGCGAAGACTGAATCTGCGGCCGGGCGCGGTGGTCGGCCAATCGGGCCTGGAGGCGTATTACAACGACCTGCTCATGGGCCGGGATGGGGAACGGCGCGTCGTGGTCAACAGCCGCGGACAGGTGATGGGCACGCTGTCGAACCGCCCGCCCATTGCCGGACACGATCTGCACCTCACGCTCGATGAAACCGTGCAGACGGCGGCCGAACAGGCGCTGGGGAACCGTCCCGGGGCGGTGGTGGCCTTGGACCCGCGCACCGGTGCCGTGCTGGCGCTGGTCAGCCGCCCGACCTTCGATCCCAACCAATTTGTCGGCGGCGTCAGCCCGCAGCAGTGGCAATCGTGGGCCACAAATCCGGAACACCCGCTCATGGACAAAGCCATTCAGGCGCAGTTGGCGCCGGGCTCGGTTTTCAAGCTGGTGATGTCAGTGGCGGGACTGCAATCGGGGGTGGCCGAGAACCTGAAGGTGGACTGCACCGGGGTCTACTACTATCACGGCCACCCGTACCGTTGCTGGATTTACGCCACCACCCATCACGGGCACGGCGTGCTCGACATCACCCAGGCCATCACGCACTCCTGCGATTTCTATTTCTATACGCTGGGGAACATGCTGGGCATCCAGACCATTGATCAGTACGCGCGGGAGCTGGGCTTGGGCCAGCGCACCGGGATTGACCTATCCGGCGAAGAGCCGGGCGTGATTCCCTCGCCGGCATGGCAGATGGCCCGCTTTCACCGCCCCTGGTACGGCGGGGAGACCATCAACGTCTCCATCGGCCAAGGTTCAGTGCAGGTGACGCCGATTCAGTTGGCGCGCCTGGTGGGCGGCATCGCCGGTGGCGGCAACTTTCCACGCCCGCACCTGAATGCCGACGCGAAGAACACGGCCGGCTTCCGCGTGCCGCTCAGCCCGGGCACGGTGGCCAGCATTGACGCCGGGATGCGCGGCGTGCTCGGGCCGGGAGGCACGGCACCCAGCGCGCACCTGGTAGGGGTGGATTTCGGCGGCAAAACCGGAACCGCGCAGACCATCTCCGATGCGGCGCTGCGCAAGCTGACCGGCTCGACCAGCCGCTTCACGCCCAACGCCTGGTTCGTGGGCGTGTCGCCGGTCGGGAATCCGCAGATTGCCGTGTGCGTGCTCTTCCAGCGCGGCTCGGAAGGCTCCTACGCCGGCCGCATCGCCGCGCGCGTGGTGCAGGCCTACTGGCAGGCCGAGGCGCAGGAGAGCGTGAGCGCGGGCTCGCAGGCCATCGCCGCCGCTGCGGTGCCGCCCAAGCCGAAACCGATGGAGCAGCCCCGGCCCACGGAGCCCAGCAAGCAATGATGCGTTGGCGCGATCTCGACTGGCTGCTGCTGGGGGTGGTGATGTTGATTTCGATCATTGGCGTGATCGAAATCCATAACGCCACCATCGGCACGAAGTTCGCTCCGGTGTGGGGCAAGCAGGTGGTGTTTCTGATCGTCGGGATCGGCCTGCTGCTGATCTTCAGCCGCATTGACTACAAGCTGATTCTGGAGGCCAGCCCTTGGCTGTACATCGCGTCGGTCGTGGCGCTGGGACTGGTGCTGGTGCTGGGCCGGGCCATCTTTCATTCGCGGCGCTGGATTCCGATCGCCGGTTCCCACTTGCAGGTATCGGAATTCGTGAAAATCGTTATAATTGTGGTGGTTGCGCGGTACTGTGGGTCAGCGCGCCTGGCTCTCACCTGGGCCGATGTGGCTAAGGTGGGAGGATTGGTTGGGCTGCCGGCGGCTTTGGTGCTGCTGGAGCCGGACCTGGGCACTACGCTCACCTACATTCCCGTAGCTGTGGTCGGGCTCATCCTGGGCGGACTGCGCTGGCGGCAGGTACTGCTGCTGAGCGCGGTGTTCCTGCTGATGCTCCCGGTCGCGTGGCACGGGCTGCATCCGTATCAGCGCGAAAGGCTTGTAGGGTTTATGAAACCGCAGGCGGATCCGCTGGGGAGCGGCTATCAGGTTTTGCAGTCGAAAATCGCCGTGGGAGCGGGAGGAATTTGGGGCCAAGGCATGGCCCAAGGCACGCAGACGCGTGGCCAGTTTTTGCCGGTTCCGCATACCGACTTTATTTTTGCTGCCTTTGCCGAGGAGTACGGGTTCGCCGGCGCGTTGGCGCTTTTGGGGCTGTATCTGGTTTTGTTGCTGCGGCTGATCCAAAATGCGCGTTTGGCGCCGGACCGATACGCGGCCATGGTGGTGATGGGCGTGGTTGCGATCTTGGCTTTCCACGTCCTGGTGAATGTAGGGATGGTGGTGGGCATGATGCCGGTAACCGGCATCCCGCTGCCGCTCATGAGTTCAGGAGGATCGTCACTGCTGTTCACGTTCATAGCCGTGGGAATCGTGATGAACATCCGCATGGCCCGGTTTGTGAACTGAGCGGCGTAGCGCAGTCAGCAAGATTTTTCGCGGCGGGAGGCGCCGCAGCCGGCACCGGAAACGAGCAGGCCGTGCCCCCGATCCGCATTCGCTCGAGGAGAGCGCATGAACAAGGAATTGTATGTCTCGTCCACGCCCCACGAAACGCGCCTTGCAGTCGCCGAAGATGGGGAAATTGCCGAAGCCTACTACGAGCGCGAGCAGGAATACTCGCTAGCCGGGTCCATTTATAAAGGCCGCGTCACGCGGGTACTGCCCGGGATGCAGTCGGCCTTCGTGGATATCGGGCTGGAGCGGGACGCCTTTCTCTACGTCTCGGATTTTTTCGAGGATAGCGACGAGTACGACCGCGTCGTGAGCGAGGCGGAAAGCGCGGTTGCGCAGCTGGAGCCGTCCGCACCCAGCGCGGCCGGCGAAGCGGGCAGCGAAGGGAGCAGCGAGCCGGGCACCGTGCCGGCGGCTGCGCCGTCCTCGTCCAGCGAAGGCGAAGCGCGGTGGGGACGGCGCGGGAGGCATCGCGGCCGGCGCGGCAAGAGCGGCATTCCCGAAGAAAAATTTGCCCGGCCACAAGCAGCGGCCGAGAGTGGCGGGAACATCGCCGAACCATCCACGTCGTCGGCGCAGCCGGGCGGCGAGGCCAGCCCGGGAGGCGAGACGGCCGCCCAGGTGTCGGCGATGGTGTTGCCGGGAGAATCGCTGGCCAAGTACCGTCAGCAACCCGAACGCGCGCGCGCGCCCGAAAAACGGGAGCAGCCGCGACGTCCGCCGGTCGAAACCGCCCGGCCCGCTCCGCCCGCCCAATCTGCGCCGGTGGTGACGCCGGCAGCGGCTTTCATTCTGCCGGGCGAGTCGCTCGCCAAATACAGGACGCCGCCCGCACCTGCCCCCACGCCCGAACCCGAACGCGTCACGCTTCCGGCCCTAGCCGCCATCGAAGAAGACGGTGGCGGAGAAGAGACCGAAGCGGAAGCGCGGGAGAGCATCACCGAGGAACAACTTCAACCCGACAC
>JBOGKL010000086.1:0-1681 GCA_050745525.1 Terriglobales bacterium
GCGCAGCGCTATCGGCTGCGCGGCTACGACAGCGTCCATTTGGCCACGTACCTGCACGTGTGCCGATTGAGTCCGGGGGACGAGGTTCTCTTTGGCTGCTTTGACGCGGCCCTCATCAAGGCGGCCGCCACCGCACAGCGGCATCAGACTCGGGGTCAGGCTCCGCGATGATCGCGGTACCTTCGTTTTCATGAAGACGATCCTTCGCATAGATGACACCGTAATGGCGGAACTCCGGTGCGAAGCCGCGCGCCAGAACCGCAGCATATCCGAAATGGTGGAAACGGCGCTGCGCCTATTCCTGCGCAGCTCGAAAAGAGCCGAAACCTTACCCGCGCTCCCCACCTTTCGCAGCGGTGGTACACTGGCGGACATCGCGAGCCGGGATGTGCTCTACCGCGTCATGGAAGGGCAGTGATGCCGGTCCCACCGCACGTGCGTGAAGCGCTTGATCCCCGCATTAGGCCATGAGCCGGCCGGAAAGCGTCAGCAGGCAGAGTAGAACGCAAAGCACAACCAGCACCGCGTGAAAGCTCACGTGCGCGTGTCCGGACGGATGCCATTGCGCTCCGGCAGGAAGGCGTGCGTATCCGCAAACCTCTCCCTGTAGCGCGTGGCGCGGGCTTCGTCGCTGTAAACCAGGTACGGCAGGTACCAGGCGTGCAACATGCCATAGAGCGCCGCGCCGTACGTGATCCAAAGCTCCCACATGAGCCACATGGGGTAGGGTGCGGACCAGTAATAAGCGCTTCCCGCGAGGCCGGCGGCGAAGGGAAGCGTGCTCAGAATGGTGGTTCGCAGCAGCCGCTGTTTGCTATCCACGGCGCGAATGCCGGCGAGGTTGTTGAGCGGGCCGAGCGGCGCCCAATCATGGAGCGCAATGAAGAGCACCACGACGAGTTGACAAAGCAGAAACGCGATTGCCATTTCTAACCTAGGGCGCGGCCTGCTGCCCGCTCAGAAGGTCGAGCTCTTCGTAGGCGCGCTCGCCGTGCAGGGCGCGGTCGAGGCCCAGGGCCTCGCTCTCTGGATCCACCCGCACGCGCGTGAAGCGGTTAATGATCGCCAGCATGATGTAGGTGAACGCAAACGCCCAGATCGATGAGAACACGACGGCGGCGACCTCTTTCCAGAAGAACGCGGGGTTGCCGTGCAGCAGCCCGTCCGCCCCGAGGGGGTTGAACGCCTTGCTGGCGAAAACGCCCAGCAGGATGATCCCCAGCATCCCGCCCACCCCGTGTACGCCCCAGACATCGAGCGCGTCGTCCCACTGCCGCAGGTTCTTCAGCTCGACGGCGAAGTAGCACACCACCCCGGCCGCCACGCCGATGACCACGGCCGACTGAGGCGAGACATATCCGGCCGCGGGCGTGATGGTGGCCAAGCCGGCAACGGCGCCGGTGAGCAACCCCAGCATCTTGGGCTTGGATTCGCGCAACCAAGCCACCGCCAGCCAGGCGATGGCGGCAAACGAGGCGGCCAGATCGGTGTTCAAGAAGGCGACCGCGGTCACCGAGTTCACCTGCATCTCGCTGCCGGCGTTGAAGCCGTACCACCCGAACCAGAGCAGCCCGGTGCCCAGCGCCACCATGGGGATGCTATGCAGCCCGGCTTCCTTGATGCGCCGCCGCCCGATGTAGAGCACCGAGGCCAGCGCCGCCATCCCGGCAATGTTGTGTAC
>JBOGKL010000087.1:0-4635 GCA_050745525.1 Terriglobales bacterium
GAGCGAGGCCTCCTCGGCCGCCAGCACGCGCTGCGCTTCGCTGCGCTCGCCCGCGTCGGGCGGCAGCGGGCGCGGCGCGCGGTCGCCGAGCAGGTGCAGGCTCAGCACCGGCGTCCAGGTCAGCGCCAGCGCCAGCGAGGTGACCAAGGCCACGCCCACGGTGATGGCCAGCGCGCGGAAGAACACGCCGGTCACCCCGGTGATGGAGATGAGCGGCAGAAAGACGACGATGGGCGTGAGGGTGGAGAACACCAGCGGCTTGCCGATTTCGTGAATCGCCGCCTGAATGGCCTCGATGCGGCCCTTGCCCGCATCCCGGTGCAGCACGATGGTCTCCACCATCACGATGGCGTCGTCAATGACCAGGCCGACGGCCGCGGCCAGGCCGCCCAGGCTCATGATGTTGAAGGTCTGGTGCAGCACGGCCATGATGATGAAGGTGATGAGGATGGTGGAGGGGATCACCAGGCCCGCCACCAGCGACGTGCCCCAATCGCGCAGGAACAGCACCATCACGATCGAGGCCAAAATCAGGCCGATGACGATGGCGTCGCGCACGCTCGCGATGGATTCAGAAACGATGGTGGACTGGTCGTAAAACGGAGAGACCGCGACCCCCGGAGGCAGCGATCGCTCCAGTTGGGCGATCTTGGCGTGCACCTCATCGGCGACCGCCAGCGTGTTGCTCTTCAGTTGCCGGTTGACATACAGCAGCACCGCGGGCCGGCCATTCGCCTCGACCACCGTGTAGACGGGCTGCACGGAGGGATGCACCGCGGCCACATCCCCGACGCGGATGGGCACGCCCGCGGGAGTCGTCTTCACCACGATGTTGGCGATCTGGGAGGGATCGGTCACCTGCCCGTTGACCAGGCCCAGGTAGAGCTGGTGATCCTGCGCCATCAGGCCGGGCGAGCTCACCAGGTTGGTGGCTTCGACCGCATCGAGCAGGTTCTGCACGGTGATGCCGGTGGCGACGAGCTTGGCCGGGTCCGGCGTGATCTGAAACTCGGGCACCTGGCCGCCCTGCACCAGCACGGAGGAGACGCCGGGCAGGCGGTTGAGTTGGGGCTTGAGATCGTAGGTGGCCAGCGTCCAGAGCTGGGTCTGGGACACCGTCGGCGAGGTGAGGCTGTAGCCGATGATGGGGAAGCTGGAAAACATCAGGCGATGGGAGGTGATGTGCGCGGTGGGCGGCAACCCGCTCTGCGCCTGGGACATGGCGTTGTTGACCAACTGCAGGGTGGTCACCATGTTCACGTTCCAGTTGAAATAGAGATCAATCTCGGCCGTGCCGCGGCTGGTGATGGAGGTGACTTTTTCCAGGCCGGGGACGCTGTTGACCGCCTCCTCGAGGGGCCGGGTGACGGTGACCATCATCTGGTCAATGGGCATCACCCCGTTGTCCACGCCGACGACGATGCGCGGGAAGTTGGTGTGCGGAAACACCGCAATGGGCAAGCGAAAGGCCTCAAAAATGCCCACCAACGAGAGCACGATCACGAGAAAGATCAGCGGGCGGGAGAAGCGCGAGACATAGCTGCGCTCGGCGCCGCTGTCTCCCGAGGCTTCGCCCTGCGCGGGATGGCTCATGTGGACCAAGCTCATGACCGCGGACCCGGCGCGGCGCTGACGGTGACCGGCGTGCCGTCGGCCAGCGCGTAGGCGCCCTGGCTGACCACCGGCTCACCCGCCTGCAATCCGCGCAGGATCTGCACCTTGCCGGCGGAGGTGATGCCGACGGTCACGTCGCGCGTGTGCGCCTTGTGATCGGCGCCCACCACCATGACCGAGGTGGCGCCGCTCGGATCGGTGAGCAGCGCGCCGGCGGGCACGGTGAGGGCGTTGGGCAGCGTGCGCGCCAGCACCGCGACGGCAACCGTGGTGCCCGGGCGCAGCTGTTGCCGCGCATTGTCCGCCTGCACCCAGACCTGCACCGTGGTGCTGCCGATGTCGGTGGCCGGGCTGACGATGATGACGCGGGCGGGAAACGCCTGCCCGGCCGGACCGGTGAGCGCGGCGCGATCGCCGGCATGCAGCAGAGCAGCTTCACTGGCGGGCAGATGGGCGCGCGCCACCACCTGGTCCAGATTCATGATGGTCATCAGCGGCGAGGAGGTGGTGGCCAGCTCGCCCGGGTACACCGGGCGGTCGGTGACCACGCCGTTGATGGGGCTGCGGATGACGGAGTAGCTCAACTGGGCCGCCGCCGCCTCCGCCTGCGCCTTGGCCGTGGCCAGCGCCGCCGAAGCCTCGCGCAGGGCCGCGGCATGGCCGCCCTGCTCGAGCGCCTGCAGGTGCTGCTGCGCCAGGGCGCTGGCGTTGGCGGCGTCGGTCAGGTTCACCTTGGCCTGATCGAGCATGCGGCGCGGCAGCGCCCCCTGGGCGTAGAGCTGCTGCCGGCTCTGATAGATGAGCTTGTCGTTGGCCTGAGCCTGCCCGGCCGCGGTCACGTCCAACTGCGCCTTTTGCAGCGCCGCGGGGATGGCTCCGTTCACCGTCGCCTTGTAATTAGCCGTGGCCGCGTCCAACTGCGCCTGGGCCTGGGCGTTGGCGGCCTCGAGGTCGCGGTTGTCCAGTTGCGCGACTTCCTGTCCGGCACGCACGTGCGCGCCCCGCTGCACAAAGAACTTCGCCACCGGCGCGCTGATCTTGGGCGTGATGATGGCCTGCTGCAGCGGATACAGCACCGCCTGCGTCCGCACCCATTGCTCGATGGGGCCGCGCGCAACCGGCGTCACCTGCACGGCCACGTTGGGGGTGACCTCGGCGGCTTCCGGGTGCGAACAAGCCACGCCAGCCAGCGCCAGGAGGGAAAGAGCGAGGAGGGAGTAGGAGGTCCGCATGGGATTAGAAGGGGCCGCTCAGGGTTTGCAGTTGCGCCAGCGCCACGCGATAGCGCACCAGGCCGGCATCGTAAGCGTCGCGCGCGGCGGCGTTGGCGTTCTCGGCATCCACCAGCTCCACGATCGTCGCTTCCCCGTCGCGGTAGCGCAGGGCGGACAGGCGCAGGCTCTCGGCCGCCAACTGACGCGAATGGGCCAGCGTCGTCAGCTCGCGGTTGGCGGTGGAGGCCTCGTCATAGGTGCCCACCAGATCGGCGGCGAAGGCGCGGCGGACGTAGCGCAATTGCGAGGCGGCCTTCTGCACGACGAATTGCGACTGTTGCAGCGTGGCGCGGCGCGCGCCCCAGTGGAACAGCGGGATGTCCAAGGTCGCCGTCGCCGACGACCCCAGCGTCGGCTGGCCGGAGGGCAGGCCCGGCCCCAAATCCGGCGGCTCGCGCAGCGCGAACGCCGCCGCGTCCAGGCCGTAGGTATAGGCGAGGGTAAGGCCAGGCAGAAGGCCCGCGCGCGCCACGGCCACGCCGGCCTGGGCGGCGCGCAGGTCTTCGCTGGCGGCGGCCACCGCCGGGTTGTGCGCGTGCGCCAGCGCCTGTAGGCGCGAGAGCGCGGGCAGGGGCGGCGGCTGGTTCAGATCGTCCACGAGCGTGAATTGCTGATTGAAGTCCGGGTAGAGCAGCACGGCCAGCGCCAGGCGCGCCTTCTCCCCGGCCAGCCGCGCCTCGCTCACCCCCTGCCGCCGGGTGGCGACTTCCAGTTCCGCCTTGATGACGTCGGAGTGGGCCACCTCGCCGCCCTGCTCCAGCTCCTGACTGATGCGGTAATACTTTTCCGCATCTGCCAGCACCTGCTGCGCGGTGGTGAGCTCGTGGCCCGCGGCCAGCAGCGTGTAGTAGTCCGCGGTGACGGTGGCGTCCAGGCCGCGCGCCGCGATCTGCTCGCTCGCCTTGGCGACCGCGGCCGCCGCCTGCGCCTGGTGCAGGCCGGCGGCGGAACCGAAGTTTACCGACTCGAGCACGCTGCCCTGGCTCAGGTACTCGTGCACGCCGTTGTTGGCGATGTAGCGCGATCCCTGGGTGTAGATGTAGCTGTTATTGAAATCCAGGCCGGGCAGCAGCCCGGCGCGCGCCTGGGTGACGGCGGCTTTGGCCACGCCGGCGGCCGAGACGGCGGCGGCAAACACCGGGCTGTTGGCGCGCGCTTGCCGCAGCGCCTGCGCCAGCGTCAACGGCGCCGGCTTCGCTTGCGCGCCCGCACTCAGACACAAGGCAACGGCCAGAGCGCTCGGTATGAGGGCTTGTATGCGCATGCCAAGAAATCAGGTTACTGCAATTGGAGCCGGGACAGGCTGAAAGCAGGCTTAAGCTTCGGGGGCTACCGCGGCCGGCAAGACGGCCCGCAGGCAGGTCCCGGCCGCAGAGGATTCAACCTGCAACTGCCCGCCGGCGGCTTCCACGATGCCGCGCGCGATGGCCAGGCCCAGGCCGAAACCCTGGCTCTTGGGACCGCGATGGAAGCGGTCAAAGATGTAGGGAAGCTGGGCGGCGGGGATGCCACAGCCGTGATCGCGCACGCTCACGGCCACCGCGGCGCCCTCGGCGGCGCACTCGACTTCCACGGTCTCGCCGGGCGGGCTGTACTGGATGGCGTTTTCCAGCAGGTTGACCCATACCTGCTCCAGGTCTTCCGCCTCGGCGCGCACCTCGGCGCCGGCCTCGAGGCCGCGGGCGCGCAACTCGATCTGGCGCGCCTGCGCCAGGGGACGGACGCGCTCGAGCGCGGCGTGCAGGCT
>JBOGKL010000088.1:0-12679 GCA_050745525.1 Terriglobales bacterium
AGCATGCCGGTGCCGTCCCCCACCAGCATCTCCAGCCGCGTCATGCCCGCGCGCGTCGAATGAAAGGCGAAGCTATGCACCTGCGCCACGATGACGGCGGCTTCCCCCTCCCGCAATTCTCGAACGCTGCGCTGTTGTGAGCGGTCTTCATAGCGGAAGGGCAGTGTAATGACCAAATCTTCCACGGTGAATATCCCGCGGCTATTCAATATCTTGGCCAGCTTTGGCCCTACGCCCTTGACGTATTGCACTTCGGTCTCGAGGCCGACGGATGCGCCGATCAATGCGCGATCTACTGTGGTGGATTCCGCCATGGGCTCCTCTATAATGGCAGGGTCATGAAGGGCTTTAGCGTTGTGCCGGCGATGGCACTTTTAGCAGTTTCCTTGCTGGCCACACCGCCCAAAAAGGCGCTGAAGTCGGCCACGGCCGCGGCCGAAGCCGGCCAGCTCGACAAAGCCTTTCTGCTAGCGAAGCGCGCTGCCGACGCCCATCCCAACGATTCGGAACTCGTCGCTGCCAGCGCCTTGCTGCGTGCCCGCGCTCTGTTAGCGCACCTGCGCAGCGGTGAGGAGATGGCGCAGGCGGGCGATCACGGCGCCGCCGCCCTGCAGTTCCGCGCCGCCCTGGCGCTCGATCCGGCCAGCGACGATGCGCGCAACGGCCTGGCCGCGCAGTATGGGCCGCCGCCACGTCCCGCCCGTCCCACACCCACGCAGTTGCGGGTGCAGCGCGCGGCGCCGCCGGTGAATCTTCTCCCTGCGTCCGGCCGCCACTCCTTTCACCTGCGCCTGGGGGTGCGCCAGACGGTCGCGCGCGTTACCGCCGCCTACGGGCTTTCCGCCCTCATCGCCAACGACGTCCGCAACGCCCCAGTGCATCTCGACGTCACCGATGCCAACTTCGCCCAAACCATGACCGCCCTGCGCGCGGTCAGCGGACTGGCCTGGATTCCGCTCGACAGCCACACCCTCTACGTCGGCACCGTAGGTGAGTTGCATTCACTGCAACCGTTCGCCTCGCGTACCTACTACCTGCCCTGGGTGACCAACAGCAGCATGCTCAGCGAGATCACCACCGTGGTCCGCAGCCTGCTCGGCATTCGTGAAGCCACCACGGATATCAGCAACGACTCCATCGTGCTGCGCGCGCGGCCCGAACAACTCGACGCCGCCGAGCGCCTGCTGCTCGACATGCACTCGCAGCCCGGCCAGGTCGTGTTGCAGGTCCGCATTCTGGCCCTGAGCACCACCACGGCGCGCGCGTTGGGGCTCTCGCTCCCGGCCCAGTTCACGATGTTCACCCTCGGCCCTCTACTCGCGCAGTTGCAGTCGAGCGGAACCCTGTCGCAGCAGATCCTGGCCCTGTTCCAGCAGGGCGGGTTGAACGCCGTCCTGAATTCCGGCTTGCTTTCGCCCGGCGCCCTGGCCAGCGCGCAGTCCCTGCTGCCGACGCTGCTGCAGAATCCGTTTGTAACCTTCGGCGGCGGCGCCACGCTGATGGGCCTCTCGATTCCCGCCGCGCTGGCCAGCTTCAACGAGTCTCAATCCCGCACCCAGACGATTGAGACCGCCATGCTGCGCGCCCAAAGCGGCCAGCCGGCCGAGTTGGACATCGGCGAGCGCTACCCGGTGATTAACGCCTCGTTTGCACCCATCTCGCTGAATCCGGCCCTGCAAAAAGTCATCGGCAACAACTCCTACGCCGAGCCGTTTCCTTCCTTTACCTTCGAAAAGATCGGCCTCGACGCGAAAATTACCCCCCGCATCGGCCGCAACGGCGAAATCCGCCTGCAGATGGATCTCGCCGTCACCAGCCTGACCGGCAGCACCAACAACAACATCCCCATCATCAGCAATCAGCAGGTGACCACCGCCGTCAGCCTGCACGATGGCGAACCGGTGCTGGTTGCGGGTCTGCTCAACCGCCAGCAAATGCGGTCTCTCGTCGGCCTGCCCGGCCTGTCGGCGATCCCCGGCTTTGCCGGCTTGTTTTCGACCAAGAACCTGCAGACCCAGAACGTGCAGTTGGCCCTGCTGATCACACCGCACTTGGTGAGGCTGCCCGAGCAGCGGTCGCAGGCCACCTGGCTGCCCTCGAACTTCAACGGCACTACCGCCATCCGCGCCTTGCCCGCGCTCAACGGCTCCGGTCCGCGGCCGTAGTCAATGACCCGAGCCTAATTCGCGCTCCCGTTTTTATAAACCTCGCCGCCCTTCATCACGAACTGCACGTGCTCGAGCAGCTTGATGTTCTGTAGCGGATCCCCGTTCACGCCCACGATATCGGCGTATTTGCCCACATCGAGCGAGCCCAGGTCCTTGGCGTCGCGCAGCAGCTCGGCCGCATTGATGGTCCCGGCCTGAATGGCCCCCAGTGGCGACATGCCGAAGTGCACCAGCCAGTAAAACTCCTGGTTCTGCGTCCCGTGCGGAAATGGACCGACATCGCTGCCCATGGCAATCGGCACCCCGGCCTTGAGTTGCTTGCGGAACTGCTGCGCCTTGTACTCGATCATCGGATCGAGCCCGCCTGGCCCGCCCAGCGCCTTGCTATGGAAGGCGATGAAGACGGTGAACGTGGGCACGGCAAAGATGTGCTTCTGGATCATCAACTGCATCGTCTCCGGACCCAATTGCGTGGCATGGTCAATCGAGGCCACGCCCGCTTGGGCCGCATACAGCGTCCCCGGCTCGCCCTGATCGTGTACGGAAACGAACGTGTCCAGGCGCGCGGCTTCTTTCACCGCCGCCGCCAGCACCGGCTCGGGAAACTGGTAGTCGGCGTGAAACACGCCGTTGTGAAAGTACTCGCGCCCGGTCTCATAAATCTTGACGAACGTCGAGCCTTCATAATGCTGCCGCCGTATGGTTTCCAGCATCTGCGTCACGCCGGTGACCATGTCCGCGTTTTGCGGAATCAAAATCGCCGGGTTATATCCGTAAATCGCCTCGTGGCCGCCGACCATGGAGATGGCGTTGCCGGAGATCCACAGCCGCGGCCCGGGAATCTCTCCGTCATTGATGGCCTGGCGCAGCGCGGTGTCGGCCGGCCCGGCCCCTTCGGTGCCCATATCCTTCTCGCTCGTGAAGCCGGCCATCAAATCCAGCTTGGCCTGTAGGACCGCGATGATGGTCCGTTCCGGCACCGACTCATGTATGGTCTGGCCGCTTTCGTCGGGCGCGTGGCCGTAGGCCATGGGGTGCAGGAACATATGCACGTGAGTGTCAATCAGCCCCGGCAACAGCGTCAAGTTCCCCAGGTCGAGCACCTTCACCCCGGCGGGCGCGGTGACATTGGCTCCCATGGCCGCGATCCGGCCGTTCTCGATCAGGATGCGGGCCGGCCTTACGTATTGACCGTTGTGGACGTTCAGCATAGCGGCCGCTTCCACCAGCACTGGCGGCGGCGGAGGCGGGTGTTGCAAAAACTGCGCGGGCGTCACTCCCGTCACAACCAGCATCGCTGCGCTCATCAGGGCTAAGGCAAAGGTTCGGGTACGCATGCCGCATAGTATAAGGCGTGGCACCACACGCCGGGCTGGGATGGGGTCCAGGGGCCCCAGCCGGACCGGCGCAAGCGGGTCGTGCGGCCTTGCCGCGCGGGGTCCCGCGCCAAGCAATGGTCCGAACGCAAATTTTGCTAAAGTCTTACCATGCCTGCAGCCGCTGGTTTTTGTGATCGCTTCCGCCCGCTAGCTCTCACCCTGCTTCGGCTGGCCGTGGGCGTGGTTTTTCTCTACCACGGCTCGGTGAAGGTCAATAACTTCGCGGCTACGGCGAGCAGCTTTGTCCACATGGGTTTTCCCGGCTGGGTCGGCTATATCATCGGACCGCTCGAGGCCATTGGCGGTATCTTGCTGATCCTGGGTCTATTCAGCCGCCTGTTCGGGTTACTGCTGGCCGGCGACATGCTCGTGGCGCTGCTTAAGGTGGCGCTGCCGGCCGGCCCGATCACGCACGTGATGCGCTACAGCGATGTTATGGTGCTTTCTGCCATGTCCTTTTTGATCTTCGCCTATGGCCCCGGCCCCATCTCGCTCGATCGCCTGCGCTCGGGCCGCTCGAAGACCCGCTCCACCAAAGCCACCGCCTAGCCATTCCTGCGCGCCCGCGCCCGCTCCCGTGGTCCCCGTGCGAGCATCAAAGTAGAAGGTATTGGGCTTGCGGGCGAGTTTCCTCCTACTGTTGGTTTCGGCATCTCTCTTGCTCGGCGCGCAGACGCCGCAGGCAACCGCTCCCTATGCGCTGTTCCAGGGCCGTCCGGTCGCCTCCATCGTCCTGGCGGGCCGTCCCGGTCTCAACCCAACGCCGCTCTTGGCGGCGCTGCCGCAGCAAAAAGGCGAGCCGCTCGACCAAGCCAAAGTCGAGCAGTCGCTGACCGTCCTCCGCCAGAAGCTCGGCCCCGGCGTGACCGGCATCCAGGTGGACATTCTCCCTGAGCTCACCGGCGTCCGCCTCGAGTTCCTGCTGCAACCGGCCGCTTACTTCGGCATCTACCAATTCCCCGGCGCCCTGCGCTTCTCTTACACCCGCCTTCTCGAAGCCGCCCATTTCACCAACCAAGCGCCCTACACGGCCGAGGCGGTGCAAGCGGCCGTTGCCGGCCTGCAAAACTACTTCCGTCAAGAGGGCTATTTCCAGGCGCGTGTGGCGCCAACTCTGCACACCGATAGCGCTCACCTCATTACCAACGTCGTCTTCAAAACCACGCTCGGCCCGCGCGCCCGCTTTGGAACGGTTACCTTCACCGGCGCCACGGCCGCCGAGGCGCGGCAAATGCAAGACTCGCTCGCTTCTTGGTGGGCGCGTCTGCGCCGCAAATCCATTACGCCCGGCAGCGTTTATTCCCGTCAGCGCCTGGACGTCGCCGCCGCCTACCTGCAATCCCAGCTTAGCGATGAAGGTTTTCTAGGCGCCCGCATCACGCCTCGCGGTGCCGACTATCACCCCGCGACTAATAGGGCCGACATCACCTTTGAGGTTCGCCCTGGTCCCAAAGTCGCTCTCGCGGTCACCGGCGCGTTCCTCTGGCCCTGGACGCGCCACACGCTTCTCCCTTTCCGCAGCGAGAACCGCGTCGGACCCGAGGCCGTTCAGGATGGCCAGCAGGACCTCACCGATTACCTTGCCTCCAAGGGTTATTTCCACGCCGTGGTGACCACCAAAGTCTCAACCACCGCGGCCAACGGCGCAACCGAACACCACCAGACGCAGGCCTCGGCCGAGTCTCTGGCTCCGCCCACGCCCCCGCCTCCGCCGCCCGCCACGCCCGTCACCCATAAGTCCATCACCTATGAAATCGCCAAAGGTCCGCGCCGCGACGTCGAAGAAATCCATTTCACCGGCAATAAGTTCTACGCCAATTCCGATCTGCTGAGCGTGCTCAAAATCAAGCCCGAAGGACTCCTGTTCTCCCACGGCAGCTTCAGCGCGCAACTGCTGCGCCAGAGCGTGGACAACATCGAGTCGCTGTACAAGAGCTCCGGCTACGCCGCCGTTCAGGTCACGCCGGTGGTGACCCACCCCGGCGGCAACCTTGCCGTGACCTTCCAAATCACCGAGGGCCCGCAGGATTTCGTCGCCTCGCTGAACATCGAGGGCAACACCGTCGGCACGGCCCAACTCGCGCCTCTCGGCCTCAACATCGGCGCCGGTACGCCATTCTCGGAGGTGTTGATCTCTGACGACCGTTCGCAGATTCTCGCCTGGTATCTGTCTCACGGCTACCTCAACGCCACCTTCCGCGCCACGGCCTCACCGGTTGCCGGCAAGCCCCACCAGATGAACGTTGTCTACAACATCAGCGAGGGACCGCAAATACATGTGTCCAAAGTACTTATCTATGGCGAGCAGCACACCAACCCGCGCCTCATCCGCCTGCTCACGTCGGCACTAAGCGGGGTACCGCGCCCGTCAACGTCGCCCGGCGCCGTTCTCACGGAAAACGATCTGCTCACCGCCGAAAGCCGCCTCTATAGCCCCGGCATTTTCGACTGGGCCCAGGTTGCGCCGCGCGCCCCCATCACCACGCAGACACAAGCCGACGTGTTGGTCAAAGTCCACGAGGCCGCCCGCAACTCGCTCGTCTACGGCTTCGGGTTCGATGTGACTAATCGCGGTGGCAGCATTCCTTCGGGCACGGTCGCGCTCCCAGGGCTGCCCGTCGTCGGCCTGCCCTCCAATTTCGTAACCAGCCAGGCGACGTTTTTTGGTCCCACGGTAAACGCCGAGTACACCCGGCTGAATGTCGGGGGCAAAGCGGGCACGCTGAGTTTTGGCGGTTTTGCCGGGCGTCTCGATCAGCACGGCTCCATCACCTTCACCGACCCTCGCCTTTGGTGGAGCAAGTTCACCGGCAGCCTGGTCGCCTCGGGCGAGCACGATTCCCAAAATCCGATCTTCACCTCCCGCATCGCTCAAATCGGGTATCAGCTCGAGCGCCCGCTCAACCCCGATCACACCACCAACCTATTCCTCCGCTACAGCCTGAGCCAGACCGGACTTTCGCGCCTCCTCATTCCCGATCTCGTGCCCGCCCGCGATCGTCACGTGCGCCTGTCCATGCTCTCGGCCACCTACTTGCGCGACACGCGCGACAACCCCCTCGATGCGCACAAGGGCATCCTCGAAAGCTACGAAATTGACTTCAACTCCACCGCTCTCGGCTCCAGCGTGGATTTCGCCAAGCTCCTCACCCAGACCGCCTACTACCGCAGCATGAATCTTCTCGGCCAGCCCGGCGTGGTGTGGGCCAACAGCCTGCGCCTCGGTTACGAGCGCGCCTTCAGCGGCAGCTTTATTCCCCTGAGCCAGGCCTTCTTCAGCGGCGGCGGCAGCTCGCTCCGCGGCTTCCCGCTCGATGGCGCCGGCCCGCAAAAGACCATCCCTGCCTGCGGCAACCCCAGCGATCCCTCCACCTGCACGCTCATCAACGTGCCCGTCGGCGGCAGCGCGCTGCTGATCTTCAACTCCGAGCTGCGCATCCCCACCCCGGAGATCTGGAAGAATCTCGGCGTGGCGCTGTTCTACGACGGCGGCAATGTGTTTGAAAGCGTCGGCCTGGCCAGCCTGGGGGCATCCTATACCAACACCATCGGCATCGGCCTGCGCTATCAAACCGCCGTCGGTCCCATCCGCATAGACCTGGGCCACAACCTCAACGCGGTTCCAGGCGTCCAAGCCACCCAATATTTCATCACCCTGGGGCAGGCGTTTTGAAGTCATCCTCTCCGCATGCATCTCCGCATCCGCACATCTGGCGCCGCGTCGGGATCATTGTCGCCATCGTAGTGGGTCTGGTGATTCTGGCCGCCTGGCTCGTCCTGCGCAGCGGCCCCTTCCAGGGCTATGTGATCCGCACGGCCCAGCAGAGCGCGAGCGAGGCTTTAGGCCAGCCCGTTCACATCGCCGGCATCCGCTTGCACGTGCACTCGTTCTCGCCCAGCGTGGACCTATACGGAATCACGATCGCCGGCCGCCCCATCCCCGACCTGCCCACGCCCCAGCCCTTGCTGGTCATCCCTCACGCCCACGTCACGGTTCACGTCACCTCGCTGCTGCACCGCAAGGTTCAGATTCAGAACGTCCAGGTGGATCACCCCGTGGTGCACATATATATGGATGCCCATGGGCGCACCAATCTTCCGGCCGGCCCCGCCCATCCGCAACCCAGCCCGGACATCTTCAAACTCGGCATCCGCCACGTGGCTATCCACGATGCCTCCGTGTTCTCCGCCGCCAAGCGCCAAACCCATCAGTCGCTTTCAGCCGACCTGAGCGGCGTCGAGTTCACCGTTGCCTACAACCAGAACCGGCAATCCTACGACGGCCAATTGAGCTACTCCAGTGGCATCGTGCAGGTCGCGCCGCTTGCGCCTCTGAACACCACGATGGCGCTTGTCTTCAGCGCCTCGCGCTCGGGCGTTCAGGTCTCTTCACTCCACTGCACCGCGCCGGGCACGCAACTGACGGCCACGGCAAACGTTGCAGGCTACACTCCGCCGCGGCTTACAGCACACTATCAACTTCACCTCGACCTCGCGACCCTCGCTGCCGCCGCGCGCTTCCCAGGGCTGCCCAAGGGCACGGTTCAACTGAGCGGCACGGCCGCCTACGGCGAGAACGGCATCACCGCCGCCGGAGACTTTTCGAGCTCGCGCCTGGTGGCCCGCGCCGCCGCTCTGACCGCGCCCATCAGTAATCTCAGCGGTATATTTCAATACGCGTCCGATCAGCTCACGGTGGGCAACCTGCGCGCGCGCGTCGCCGGCGGGGAACTGGCCGGCAGCCTCGAGCTCACCGATCTCGCCGCCGCGCCCGCCCTCCATGCCACGCTTCGCCTGCGCTCGGCGCATCTGGGCCAACTGGCACGCGTCGAGCCTCACGCGGTCGCCACGCTGACGGCGCTGGGCATCACCGGCACGCTCAACGCCTCGATCGTTGCGCAAGGCCGTCTCGATCGCCCCCGTATCCGCGCCAATGTCGCCCTGGCGGCAACGGTTGCCGGCGCCCCGCTTCACGCCAACGCGCGCGTCAGCTTCGCCTCCGGCGTCTTGGGCATCTCCAGCGCCAGCCTGAGCACGCCGCACGCCCGCCTTACCGCCTCCGGCTCGCTCGGCGCCCATGCCCGCCTGCAGCTCTCCGCGAGCTCCAGCAATCTGGCAGCTCTTGAAGCCCTGTCCGGCCGCATTGCCTCCGCTTTCGGCAAGCCCCTTCCGCCGCTCGGCCTCGTCGGCCGCGGCTCGCTCGAGGCCACGGTCACGGGCTCGCTCGCCGCCCCGAGCATCACCGCGCAGCTCGACGCTTCGCCGCTCGCAGTGCGCGGCACACACTGGACCTCGCTTCGCCTGCCGTTCACCGCCAGCCCGTCTGAAGTCTCGGTTCATAACGCCGTCCTCACGGCCGCCCGCGCACGGATAGACCTCGACGGCTCGCTCGCCCTGTCGCACTGGCAGCCAACCTCTTCCAGCCCCTTGCAAGCCGCCCTGCGCGTCTCCGCTCTTCCGCTCGCCGATCTCGCCCCGCTGCTCCCGTCGCGTCTCCCCGTCGCCGGCACGCTCAACGCCGAGGCGCGCGCCACCGGCACGCTTGGCGCTCCGGCCGGGAAGGGAAGTCTCACGCTCACCTCCGCGCGTCTCCTCGGCAAAGGTGTCCATCCCGGTCTCGAGCAGGTGCACGTGGATGCCGTAGCCGCCTCTGGCGCCATCCACGCGCAGTTGACCGCGCGCCTTGCCGCCGGAGACGTGAACGCCACGGTCGAGTTTCACCCCTCTACCGGCGCCTACCAGGCAACGCTCAGTGCTCCTTCGCTGGCGCTCGCCAAGCTCCCGCCCGTCGCGGCCGCGCGCCTGGGCGTTCGTGGGACACTGGCGCTCGCCGGCAGCGGCAGCGGCACGCTCCGCGCGCCCGCGTTGCAGGTCGATATCTCCTCGCCCACCATTACCCTGGATGGCCAGACGCTGCACACGCTGAAGGCGCACCTCAGCCTGCAGGCGAACACGCTGGCTGCGAATCTCTCGGCCACCGCCCTCCAAACCCCGCTCCAGGCCCATGCCGAGCTATCTCTTGCCGGCGACATGCCCGTCACCGTCTCACTCGATGCTCCCGCCGTCCCGCTCGCCCCGCTGCTGGCAGCTTTCCCTCCGCAGCAAGCGGTTACCCGCGCCAGTGAATCGTCCAGCGCCATCAGCGGCGAAACCGCCGTTCACGTCCGCCTGCACGGTCCCGTGCGCCACCCCGCGCAATTGCAGGCCTCGATCAACCTGCCCACCTTCGCCCTTCGTTACGGTAAAGCCGTCTCGCAAGCGGGTCGCGTGGCGGAGCCGCGCGGGGCCCCGCGCCAATCAATCGAGCTTCACGCCGCCGCGCCCCTCGAGGCGACGCTCGCCGCCGGCGTCATCCATCTCGCGCCGGCGCATCTGGTCGGCACCGAGACCGATCTTAATGTCGAGGCCACGGTGCCGGTTCCCGCCCTCGGTGCGACTGCTGCTCCCATGGCCGCCACGGTTTCGGGTACCGTCGGTCTCAAGCTCGCCGAAGCCTTCGTGCCCGGCCTCAACGCCTCCGGACAGGTCCAGGTGCACGTGACGGCCGCCGGCACGCTGGCCCATCCCGCCGTCAACGGCGTGATCCAGATCGCCAACGCCGCCGTGACCAATCCCGCTTGGCCCGTCGCGGTGCAGAACGGCCATGGCGCGCTCCGCCTCAGCGGCGACCGTCTGGATCTGGTCGGCTTCACCGCCTCCCTCGGCGGAGGCACCCTGACCGTGGGCGGCGGCATGAGCCTCGCCCCGACAACCCGCTTCAACTTCACCGTCGCCGCCCAGGGCGTGCATCTGCGCTACCCTCCCGGCTTGCGCGAAACCATCACCGCCAACGTCAACCTCACCGGCACCCCCACCGCCGGCCTGCTCTCGGGCCGCGTCGCTGTGGACGACATCTCGACCGCCCCCGGCTTTGATTTCTCCTCGCTCACCGCCCAGCTTGCCCAGAACTCCGTCACCGTGGCCACGCCCGGCGGCTTCCTCAACGACCTCCGCCTCCAGGTCGCGCTCACCACCCCCAACCAGATCGCCATCGTCTCGCGCGACTTCAGCCTGCACGCCAACGCCAACCTCACCTTGCGCGGCACCGCGCAGGAGCCGGTCGTGCTCGGCCGCGTGGACCTGACGTCAGGCGACTTGATCTTTCGCGGCAACCGCTACGTGATCCAAACCGGCACGCTCGACTTCCTCAACCCCATTCGCACCGTGCCCAACGTGAACGTCACGGCCGACACCACCATCGAGCAATACAATCTCCATCTGCACTTCGAGGGCCCGGTGGACAACCTCCGCGCCAGCTACACCTCCGATCCCTCCCTCCCGCCCGCCGACATCATCAACCTCCTCGCCTTTGGTCAAACCACGGAAGCCGGGGCCGCCAACCCTCTGCCCGGCAACCTGGGCGCCGAGAGTCTGGTCGCCGGCGCCGTCACCGGCCAGATCACCGATCGCGTGGAAAAGATCGCCGGCATCTCCCACCTCTCCGTGGACCCGGTCCTCGGCGGCGGCCAGCAAAACGCCGGCGCCCGCATCACGCTACAACAGCGCGTCACCGCCAACCTCTACGTGACCATCTCCACCGACGTCACCGGTACCCAGCGCAACGTCATCGAGGTCCAGTACAAACTCTCCCCCCGCGTCTCCGTCACCGGCGTCCGCAAGCAAAACGGCGGCTTCGGCGCCAACCTCCAATTCAAGAAAACCTGGCACTGAGAGCAGCGATACGCGGGGGGCGCGCCGTTGGCCCTGCGGGCCCAGCCGGCGCGAGAAGGCCGCGCAATTCGGGACGGCGGCCCGCCCCCGGCCATCGAAGCGGCGCGGCCCCCGCGCCCGTCAACGACAGGGGCGATCTCCGTCCCCCCGAACAGGGGCATTGACCGGGGGGCGCAGGTGGGCTGTAGTCAAGCATTGTCCTCATGCTGTTCCGCACCCTGAGCGCTTCGGTCATCGGCATCGAATCGCGGCTGATCGAAGTCGAGGTGGACTCGACCCCGGCGCCGGGCGGGGATCCGCATTTTTGCACGGTGGGGCTGCCGGATGCGGCCGTGCGCGAGAGCCGGGAGCGGCTGCGGGCGGCGATGCGCAACTGCGGGTTTGATGCACCGGTGGCGCACGTGGTCATCAACCTCGCGCCCGCCGACGTGCGCAAGGAGGGGTCGGGGTTTGACCTGGCCATGGCGATCTCGCTGCTGGGCTGCTGGGGGGCGGTGCGCAACGGACATGCGGGCGGCAACGGGAACGGCGGCGGCCGGCACGGCATCAGCGACTACCTGTTTGCCGGCGAGCTGGCACTGGACGGCAGCCTGCGCCCGATCCGGGGAAGCCTGCCGATTGCCATCATGGCGCGGGCGCAGGGGATTCCGAAGCTGATCGTGCCCGCTGCCAATGCCGCCGAAGCGGCCGTGGTGCAGGGCCTCGATGTCTTCGGCGCGCGCGATCTGCCCGAGGTGCTGGACTGGCTGCACCAGCGCACCTCGCCTGAGCCCGTGCGCGTGGACACGGCCGTGCTGCTGGATCGCGAGCGCGAGAGCGGGGAGGACTTTGCCGACGTGAAGGGGCAGCAGACGGCCAAGCGGGCGCTGGAGGTGGCCTGCGCCGGGGGCCACAACATCCTGCTGATCGGGCCGCCGGGGTCGGGCAAGACGATGCTGGCCAAGCGGCTGCCTTCGATTCTGGCTCCGCTGAGTTTTGCCGAGGCGCTGGAGACGACGAAGATTCATTCCGTGGCGGGCGTGCTGGATGCGGAAGCCGGGCTGGTGACGCAGCGGCCCTTTCGCGCGCCGCACCACACGATTTCCGACGCGGGGCTGATTGGCGGCGGGGCGGTGCCGCGACCGGGCGAGGTCTCGCTGGCGCACAATGGAGTGCTGTTTCTGGACGAGCTGCCGGAGTTTCCGCGGGGGGTGCTGGAGGCGATGCGCCAACCGCTTGAGGACGGCCGGGTCACGCTGGTGCGGGCGGCGCAGGCGGTGAGCTATCCGTCGCGGTTCATGCTGGCGGCGGCGATGAACCCGTGCCCGTGCGGGTTTCTCAACGACCCGAAGCGGGAATGCCACTGCACGCCGCCCCAGATCCAGCGCTACGCGGCGCGGGTGTCGGGGCCGCTGCTCGACCGCATTGACATCCACCTGGACG
>JBOGKL010000089.1:0-3988 GCA_050745525.1 Terriglobales bacterium
GCCAGGCAGCGCGGCTGCTTGGGCTTTCGCGCAACGCCTTGCGCTACCGCCTTTCCACCATGGGCGAAGCGGACGAGGACGAAGGCAGTGCTGGTTGAGATCCACCACCGGTGGCGGTTTGCGGCCAGCGAATCGAACCCCGCCGCTGCCGCATCTTCTTGATAGGAGGGCAGTTGCGCTTTGGCATGCGACGTGCTCTCTGAACGGCAGAAGTAGCGAGGTGCCGCAATGAGAACGATGAACTCTCGTGTGCTGGTGGTCGGCTTGGCAGTTCTGTTCGGCTGGGCATTTGTCGGGACGGGACTGGCCGGCGCCCAAAGCTCGACTGGCGACCAGCCGCCGGTTTCCGATGCCGTGGTGGCGCACCTCAGCGCCATCGAGGGCAACGTTTCCACCCAGCGCGCCGATACCGGCGACTGGGTGGCCGGAGCCATCAACACGCCGCTGCTGAGCGGCGACAAGGTGGCGGCGGGAGCGGGTGCGCGCGCGGAAGTGCAGCTGGACTACGCCGATCTGATCCGCCTCGGCGACAACGCCGACGTCAACCTGACCAACCTTTCGAAAAACAACCTCCAGGTGCAGTTGGGTTCCGGCCTGGCCGACTACATCGTGCTCAAGGGCGCCCAGGCGACGTCGGAGATTGACACGCCCAACATCGCCATCTACCCGCAGAAGGCGGGCGTCTACCGCATCCTGGTTTCTTCCAACAGCGAGACCCAGGTGATCGTGCGCCGTGGCGAGGTCGAGGTCTCCACCCCGCAGGGGAGCACGCGGGTCAAGCAAGGACAGCAGATTACGGTCCAGGGCGTCAACGCACCGCAGTACCAGATCAGCGATGCGCCGTCGCGCGACAGCTGGGATCAGTGGAACCAGGAACGCGACAGCTCCGTCGAGGAGGCCGAATCCTACAGTCATGCGAACCGCTACTACACCGGCGTGCAATCCCTCAACGGCTACGGGTACTGGACCGATGTTCCCGGCTACGGCGAGGTATGGGTGCCCAACGAAGGTCCGGGCTGGACCCCCTATAGCAACGGGCAGTGGACCTGGGAGCCGTACTGGGGCTGGACGTGGGTATCGTACGCGTCCTGGGGCTGGGCCCCGTTCCACTATGGCCGCTGGTTCATGGACGGAGTGAGCTGGGCTTGGTGGCCGGGACCGGTGACGCCGTACTACCGGCCGCTGTGGGCGCCCGCGTACGTTTCCTTCTTCGGCTGGGGCGGCGGCATGGGCGTGGGCGTGGGCTTCGGCAGCGTGGGCTGGATGCCGATCGGCCCCGGGGATTACTACCGTCCGTGGTGGGGCGGCAACAATTACTACCGCGTGAACTACGTCAACATCACCAACGTCAACATCATCAACAGGGGACGCATGCTCCCGCCGCTGGCCGTGGCCAGCCACGGGCGCGTGGTGTACTCCAACCTGGCCTCGCTGCACACGAATGCACGGGTGCGCGGCGCCATGATCCGCGTCCCGAGCACGGAATTCGCGCGGGGCGGCATCGTGGGCCGCACGCACATTACCGCGGCTGAGCTGCACGGCAGCGCCGTGGTGGGCGGCACGCTGCCCGTGGTGCCGGCACGCGCGAGCCTGAACGCCAGCCGCGGGGCGCGGCCCGGATATGCGCCCGCGCACACGGCCACACACTTTTTCGGTGCGCGCAGGACGGTGACGACGCGTCCAGATTTCAATGAGGAACGCGCCAACGTCCAACACGTGCTGCGCAGCGCACCCGCGACCGTGCGCCCTGCGCGGACGATGCGCCCCGCAGCCGCGGCGAGCCGGCACTTCACCAGTGCCGGCTCGTTGCGGCCGACGCGGGATACCACCGCACGGGCCGAGCGGCCAGCGGCACGGGCTGGCTGGCAGAGCTTCGGGCGGTCTCCGGCCGAGCCGGCCAGGCAGGCCGGGCAGGCGAGGACCTACACTCCGCGGGCACAGCCCCGGCAGGAAGCCGCTCCGCAAGCCCGTCCCGAAGCGCGTCCCGAGGCCCGGCCCGAGCGCCAGGCACGGTCCGCCGCACCCGCCCACCCGGGATGGCAGCCATTCCGCCCGCAGCCGCGGGAGCAATCCCAAACCCGCGGCTTTGCGGCCCAGGACAGTGCGCCGCGAGCGGAAGCCTACCGGCCTCCACTCGAAGTCGGACATCCGATCCTGACCACGCCGCGTGAGCCCGAATACCGGGCGCCGCAATATCGGGCGCCCGCCTACCGCGCGCCGCAGTACCGCGCGCCCCAGTATCACGCGCCTGCCCGCGCCTATCACGCCCCGTCCTATCATGCCGCCCCGAGCCCGCACGTCGAAAGCTCTCCGCGCGGAGGCGGCGGGCGTCCGCACGGCCGCGGGTAACTAGCCGAGAGCCGGGCCGAAGGCCACGGGAGCCGGCGCATGCCCTCCCGTGGCGCGGCGCAGGTAGTAGTCCACCGCCGGGGTGATCAGCAGCGACAGCAGCATGGAGATGACGATGACGCCGATGACGGAGATCGCCAGCGGCTGCAGCATCTGCGCGCCCGCGCCCCAGGCAAACGCCAGCGGCAGCATGCCCACCACGGCCGCCGCCGCCGTCATCACGATCGGGCGCAGGCGGCGGCGCCCGGCCTGCACCATGGCTTCCAGCGGCGGCAGCCCCATTCTCCGGAACTGCTCGTCGGCGTCCAGCAGCAGGATGCCGTTTTTGGCGACGATGCCGACCACCATGATCAGGCCCATGAAGGAGGCGATGTTGAACTCGGTGCCGGTCACCAACAGCAGGAAGAATACGCCCGAGGTGGAGAGCAGCGCGGAAGCCAGAATCCCCGCCGGGGCCGAGAAGTCGCGGAACTCGAACAGCAGCACCAGAAAGACCAGCACGATGGCCAGCACCAGCACCAGGACCAGCGACCCGAACGACTGCTGCTGCGTCTGGTAGGTGCCGCCGTAGGCGACGCGAATCCCCGAGGGCAGGTGCACGCCCGCGACCGCGCGCTGCACGGCGGCGATGCCGTGGCCCAAATCAATGCCCTCCAGCCGCGCCGAGACGGCGACGCGGCGCTGCAGGTTCTCGCGCTGAATCTCGGTCTGGCTGGGCAGCAGGGTGACCGTGGCCAGCGCTCCCAGCGTGGCGGTGTGGCCGGTGGCGCTGACCAGCACCGTGTTGCGCAGGTCCGGCAAGGTGGCGCGGTCGGCGGCGGGGAAACGCACGCGCAGCGTATAGGAGCGATCGTTGGCGATGATGGGGGTCGAGGTGATCGCGCCCTCGAGCAGCGCCTGGGCATCGGTGGCGACCTCCTGCGCGGTGAACCCGGCGTGGGCGGCCACGGCGGGGTTCACGTGGAAGATGATGGCCGGACCGCTGGCGGCGCTGTCCACGCCATTGTCAATGTCCACGACGCCGGGCACCTTGGCGATGGCGTCGGCGACAATCGGCGCCCAATGATTGAGCAGCGCGCCGTTGGGGTTGAACAGCTTGATGACGACCGGCTGCGGGGCGTTGGTGAGATCGCCGATCATGTCCTGCAGGGTTTGGGTAAAGTCAATGTCGAGCTGCGGGTAGGCGCGGGAAATGCGCTCGCGCGCCTCCTCCATGATGGCGTCTATGCCGCGCGAGCGGTGATTCGACAGCATCACCGAGATGTCGCCGGTGTTGGCCTCGGTGACGGCGGCGAGGCCCAACTGCAGGCCGGTGCGGCGCGAGGTGGAGACGACCTCGGGGATGCTGTGCAGAATCGCATTGATGCCGTCGAGGACGCGCGTGGTTTCGGCGAGCGAGCTGCCCGGCGGCATCACGTAGTCAAAGGTGAAGGCGCCCTCGTCCATGTTGGGCAGCAGACCGGTTCCCAGCGCGTTGTAGCAGAACCAGGAGGCGGCGATCAGCACCACGCTGAAGGCCACCAGCCAGAGCGGACGGGCGAGGGCGCGGCGCATCCAGCGATCGTAGAAAGTCACCACCGCCATGAAGAACCCGGAGAGCGAGGCCTCCTCGGCCGCCAGCACGCGCTGCGCTTCGCTG
>JBOGKL010000090.1:0-3067 GCA_050745525.1 Terriglobales bacterium
GCGCCAATGGCGGCGGCGCGCGCCGCCGCTGCCGCCTCCAGCACCGCCGCGGCGCAGTAGACCAGCGAGCGGTGGCGCGCGGTGTCGCGGCGGCGGCCGCTGCTGAACTTCTCGAAGGCCTGGTCAATGCCGGCCAGCACGGCGGCGAGTGGGATGCCCGCCTCGCGCCAGGAGGCGATCAAGTCCCAGTCCACGGGCGAGAGCCAGATCTGGGCCCCGCGCTGGCGCTGAAAGTGCTCTTCAATTTCGGTGAAGTAATTGAAGTAGTTCACAGCTCGGCACTGTCCGGCGGCTCCAGACGGAACCAATAGTAGCCATGAGGGCCGAGGCTGAGCTGATAAGGCGCGGTGGCGATGGCGGGAAACGCGGTTTCGCCGAACATCTCATGTGGGGTCCATCCGGCAAAACTGGACAGATCAATTTCGACCGCCTGCGAATGCTGCGACAGGTTGGCCACCACCAGCACGCAGCGCGCGCCCGGCAAGCTGCCGGCGGCGTCGGTCGAGGCATGCTTGGCCAAGCGGCGCAAATAGACCAGCACGCGCTCGTTGGCGGGGGCGAGGAAGGCAATGGCGCCCCAGCCGAAGATGGGATTCTTGTGGCGCAACTGGATCAGCGCCTTCATCCAATTCAGCAGCGAGTTGGGGTCTTGGAACTGGCGCTCGACATTCACCGCCTGAAAGCTGTAGACGGGGTTCTGGATGGGTGGAGCATAGAGGCGCTCCGTGGGCGCCTTGGAAAAGCCCCCGTTGCGGTCCACGTTCCACTGCATGGGGGTGCGCACGCCGTTGCGGTCGGAGAGGTAGATGTTGTCGCCCATGCCGATTTCATCGCCGTAATAAACGATGGGCGTGCCGGGCATGGAAAACAGCACCACGTTCATCAACTCGATTTCGCGGCGGCTGTTGTCCACGATGGGGGCGAGGCGGCGGCGGATGCCGAGGTTCAGCTTCATGCGCGGCTCGCGCGCGTATTCGTAGTACATGTAGTCGCGCTCTTCGTCGGTACACATCTCGAGCGTGAGCTCGTCGTGATTGCGCAGGAACAGGCCCCACTGGCAGTTCTCCGGAATCGTAGGCGTCTGCGCCAGGATGTCCACGATGGGGCGGCGCGTCTCCTGGCGCACGGCCATGAACAGGCGCGGCATGAGGGGAAAGTGAAACGCCATGTGGAACTCGGGCGGCTGCTGCGGCGTGGTCTGGCCGAAGTACTGGACCACATCGCTGGGCCATTGATTGGCCTCGGCGAGCAGGATGCGGTCGCCGCCGTAGCGCGCATCCACCTGGCGGCGCAGCTCCTGAAGAAAGGCGTGCGTCTCGGGCAGGTTTTCGCAGATGGTCTGCTCGCGCTCGAACAGATAGGGCACGGCATCGCAGCGGAATCCGTCGAGACCGAGGTCGAGCCAGTAGAACACCACGTCGAGCACGGCTTGGCGCACGGCCGGTTCGTCGTAGTTCAAGTCCGGCTGGTGGCTGTAAAAGCGATGCCAGAAGTACGCGTTCGCGACCGGGTCCCAGGTCCAGTTGCTGACTTCGGTGTCGGTGAAGATGATGCGCGCCTGCTCGTAGCGATGGGGATCCTCGCTCCAGACGTACCAGTTGCGGTAGGGGGAATCGGGCGAGGAGCGGGCCTGCTGGAACCAGGGGTGTTGATCGGAAGTGTGGTTCAGCACCAGATCGGCGAGCACGCGCATGCCGCGGGTGTGGGCTTCCTCGAGCAGCTCGCGGAAGTCTTCCAGCGTGCCGTAGTCGGCCTCGACCGAGCGGAAATCGGAGATATCGTAGCCATCGTCGCGCAAGGGCGAAGGATAGAAGGGCAGCAGCCACAGGCAGTCCACCCCGAGCCACTGCAAATAATCGAGTTTGTCAATGAGACCGCGGAGATCGCCGATGCCGTCGCCGTTCCAGTCGGCGAAGGCGCGCACGGGCACTTCGTAGATGACCGCGTTCTTAAACCACAGCGACGGGGCGTTGGAAGTCATGGTTTCGTAACCAGTGGTGCGGGCGAGGAGGCGGAAGCGGGCGCGGCGCCGGCGAGCAGATCGGGCGCGGGAGCGGACGCAGGCTGGCGCGGCAGGATCACGCGGAAAGTCGTGCCTTGTCCCGGTTGGCTCGAGACCTCGATGCGGCCATGGTGCAGCTCGACCACCGAGCGGGCGAAATACAGGCCCAGACCGGTGCCGAACTCGCGGCCGCTGAGCGGATTCTGAATGCGGTTGAACTTCACGAACAGGCTGGGCAGCTTATCCGCGGGGATGCCCACGCCCGTGTCGCTGACCTCCACTTCGACCGCGGCCGGCGACGGCCGCCAGCTCAGGCGCACGGCGCCGCCTTCGGGCGTGTACTTGATAGCGTTATCGAGCAGGTTGGCGAAGACCTCGCGCAAACGCACGGCATCGCCGTGGACCAAGGCCGCGCCGGGCTCGGAGCCGGGCGCGCCCGGTTCCTGCAATTGCAGGCTTTGGCGATAGCGGGCGGCGCGCGGCTGAAACTCCGTGCTCAGCGTGCGCAACAGGGCGGCCAGGTCCACGGGTTCGTCGCGCAAAAGCAGGCTGCCCTGCTCCAGGCGGCTCACGTTCAGCAGATCGTTCACCAGCGCGATGAGGCGTTCGTTGGACTCATAGGCGCGATGCAGAAACTGCTTCTGCTCGGCGTTCAACGGCCCCAGAACCTCCTCGATCAGCAGCGCCAGCACGCCCTTGACGCCGCTCATGGGGGTGCGCAATTGGTGGCTGGCGATGCTGATGAACTCGTTCTTCATGCGGTCCACCTCACGCTCCTGGCTGGCATCGCTGAAGACCACGATGCAGCCCTGCACGCCGCCTGCCTCGTCGCGCACCGGGGCGGCGCTGAAGTTGACCGGCAGGCGCGTGCCATCGCGGCGCACCAGCGTCAGGTCTCGCAAGAAGCGGAAGGTGCGCCCTTGTGCCATGGCGCGGCGCACCGGGTCGGGCTGCGCGGCCAGCTGGCCGGCGTGTTCCTGGCTGATCGCGATCACCTCGCCATACGGCCGGTGCAGCGCGCTGGCAGCGGTCTCGCCGGTGAGCGCCGCCGCGGCGCGGTTGAAC
>JBOGKL010000091.1:0-14297 GCA_050745525.1 Terriglobales bacterium
TTGCCTCCATGCTCTCCGGCAACGGGCAGAACGGAACCTGCACGGTGACCAAACAGTGTCTCAACCCCACGGCTTTTTCCGCTCCGCTGGCGGCCAGCGCGCTCCCAACCGGCTTCGGCGACCAGATCCGGAACCAGTTCCGCGGTCCGCGCTTCTTCGATACCGACTTGAGCCTGTTCAAGAAGACGCAGATCCCTGGCTGGGAGCAGGGTCAGTTAAGCCTGGGGGCGCAGTTCTTCAACATCCTTAACCATCCCAACTTCGATCAGCCGGTGGATGACGTGGCAAACCCGCAATTCGGGACCGTCATTCGCACCGTCAGCGTACCCACCAGCTTGCTCGGGTCGTTCCTGGGCGGGGATGCCTCGCCGCGATTGATCGAACTGACGGCCAAGCTGATCTTCTAAACGCTCCTGTTCGCCGTAAATATGTCGCTTGCGGTATCCGTTTTCAGGCGCCGGCGGTATTTCCGGAGACTTTCTCCGCCGTAGCGCGCGCAATTTTGCTAGCGTTATAGGCTGCAGTGCTACCCACGGGCCCCGTCGCAGTATGGCGGGGCTTTCGTGTTGCGCCCGGCCCGCGCAGCCTGCCCACGCATTCGTGTTGTAATGGGGCTGCGATGATCGCGCCGGAAATTTTCAAAAGCTACGACATCCGCGGCCTCTACCCGGAGCAGCTCGATGAGGCCGGCGCGGCAGCCATCGCGCGCGCCTTCGTCCAGGTGGTGGGCGCGCGGCGCGTGGTGGTGGCCAAAGACGTGCGCGCGTCCGGGCCCGCGCTGGCGAAGGCGGCGTGCGAGACCCTGTGCGCCTGCGGTGTGGATGTGGTGGACATCGGCACCGTGTCCACCGACATGTTCTATTTCGCCGTAGCCACGCTCGACGTGGACGGCGGCTTCACCATCTCGGCCTCCCACAACCCGGGCAACTGGAATGGATTCAACTGCTGCCGCCAGGGCGCCGTGCCCTTGTCGCTGACCAGCGGCCTCGATCAGATCCGCGATCTGGCTCTGGCCGGCCGCGGTGCGCCGCCGGCGCCGGTGCGCGGCGGCTACCGCGCAGCGGATGTGTGGGATTCGTTTGCCGACTACGTGCTCGGCTATGTGGATCGAGACTGCATCCGCCCCATGCGCATCGTGGCCAACGGCAACTGCGGACTGCAGGTGAAGGTGCTGCGGCGCGTGGCCGAACGCGGCAAGCTGCCGCTGGAGATTGTGGGCATGTACGAGGAGCCCGACGGCAGCTTCCCCGTGCCTGGCGGCGTGCCCAACCCGCTGCTGCCCGCCAATCAAGGCGAGATCGTAGCCGCCGTGCGCTCTCAACACGCCGGCTTGGGCGTGGCCTGGGATGCCGACGGCGACCGCTGTTTCTTCGTGGACGACACCGGGTATTTCCTTTCCGGCTATTTCACCACCGCCATCCTGGCGCGCACGATTCTGCACCACGAGCCGGGCGCGACGGTGGTGATTGACCCGCGCAGCATCTGGGCCACGGAGGAGACCATTGCCTCCCTCGGCGGGAAAACCGTGCTCAGCCGGGCCGGCATGACCATCATCCCCGCCCGCATGCGCGAGGTGAACGCGGCGTTTGCGGGCGAGATGTCGGCGCATTTTTACTTCCGCCGCAACTGGTTCCGCGACAACGGCATGATCCCGCTGCTGCTCATGCTCGAGCTGCTGGGACGCGAGCGCAAGCCGCTCAGAGAGCTCGTCGCCCCGCTGCGGGCGCGCTACTTCCCCAGCGGCGAGCGGAATTTCGAGGTCGCCGATGCCGCCACCGTGCTCGCGCGCGCCCAGCAGCGCTTCGCCGACGGCGCCCAAGACCATACCGACGGCCTGTCAGTGGCCTACCCGGACTGGCGCTTCAACCTGCGGCCCTCGAACACCGAACCGCTGCTGCGGCTCAACGTCGAGGCGCGCAGCCAAGCCGCGCTCGATGCCGGTCTCGCGCGCGTGCAGGCACTGATCCATGCGCCGGCAGCGGTGTAGAATAGAGTTTCCCAGAGAAGCCAAACTATGAGGCTTGTATGAAAGTCGGCGTGGTGGTGTTTCCGGGCAGCAACTGCGACCACGATGCGCTGTGCGCGGCCTCGCTCGCCGCCGGCCATGCGGCCAAGGATCTCTGGCATGCGAGCACGGACCTCGACGGCTGCGATGCCATCGTGCTGCCGGGCGGATTCAGCTACGGCGATTATTTGCGCACGGGCGCCATCGCGCGGTTTTCTCCGATTCTCGAGCCGCTGGCGCGCTTTGCCGCCTCGGGCGGTCCGGTGCTGGGCATCTGCAACGGGTTCCAGATTCTGTGCGAGGCCGGCCTGTTGCCCGGAGCCTTGATCCGCAACGCCGGCCTGCGCTACGTATGCCGGCAGGTGCGGGTGCGCGTGGAGCGCAACGATACGCCCTTTTCCGGAGCCTACGAGCCCGGCGCCGTGGTTCATTTCCCGGTGGCGCACGGGGAAGGCAGCTACACGGCTCCGCCCGAGACACTGGAACGGATGGAGCGGCAGGGACAGGTGGTGTTTCGCTATCTTGAGGGCGACAATCCCAACGGCTCGCTGCACAACGTCGCCGGCATCTGCAACGAAGCACGCAACGTCGTGGGGCTGATGCCGCATCCGGAACGCGCCATCGCCGCCGAGTTGGGCTCGGGCGACGGCTGGGGCATATTTGCCTCCCTGGCGGCGGCATGCCGGTAACCGCGCTCAGCCGGCACGGCCTGACCCAGGAGGAGTACGAGCGCATTTGCGCGCTGCTGGAACGTCAGCCGAACGAGACCGAGTTGGGCGTGTTCGGCGTGATGTGGAGCGAACACTGCTCCTACAAGAGCAGCCGCGTGCATCTGAAGACGCTGCCCACGGCCGGGCCCGACATTCTGCAGGGGCCGGGAGAAAACGCCGGCGTGGTGCGCGTTGGCGGCGGCTGGGCCTGCGTGTTCAAGATTGAATCGCACAACCACCCGAGCTTCATCGAACCGTTCCAGGGAGCGGCGACCGGCGTGGGCGGCATCTTGCGCGATGTCTTCACCATGGGCGCGCGCACGGTGGCCATCATGGACTCGCTGCGGCTAGGCCCGCCCGGCAACGCCAAGAACCTGGCATTGCTTGACGGCATCGTCAGCGGCATCGCGCATTACGGCAACTGCTTCGGCGTGGCCAACCTGGGCGGAGAAACCGTGTTTGCCCCCTGTTACAGCGGCAATCCGCTGGTGAACGCGTTCGCGCTGGGGCTGGCGCGCGAGGATCAACTGTTCTTCGGCAAGGCGAGCGGGGTGGGCAATCCGGTGATCTACGTGGGCGCCAAGACGGGCCGCGACGGCATCCATGGGGCCACGATGGCGAGCGAGGAGTTTTCCGACGCCAGCGCCACCAAGCGGCCCAACGTGCAGGTCGGCGATCCCTTCCTGGAAAAACTGCTGCAGGAGGCCTGCCTGGAGGCGATGGCGACCGGCGCCGTGCGCGGCATTCAGGACATGGGCGCGGCCGGACTGACCAGCTCGAGTTGCGAGATGGGCGCGCGCGCGGGCACGGGCCTGGCGCTCGACCTGGATCGCGTGCCGCAGCGGGAGAGCGGCATGAGCGCCTACGACATGCTGCTCAGCGAAAGCCAGGAGCGGATGCTGCTGGTGGCCCAGCGCGGCCGCGAAGACGAGGTGCTGGCGACGTTTGCCAAGTGGGGTCTCGACGCCGTGATCGTAGGCACCGTCACCGCCGACGGTCATCTGCGGGTCAGCCATCGCGGCCAGGTCGTGGCCGATATCCCCAACGCCACGCTCACCGATGCGGCCCCGCGCTATGAACGTCCGCAGCGCCGTCCCGCGCCCGCCGCTCCGCTCGAGCCGCCCGCGGGCCTCGACCTCTCCGCTCGCGACGTGGCCGCCGACTTTCTGGTCCTGCTGGCCTCGCCCAACGTGTGCAGCAAGCGCTGGGTCTGGGGCCAGTACGACACCATGGTGCGCACGAACACGCTGGCCGGACCTGGCGGCGATGCCGGCGTGATCCGCATCAAGAACACACCGTTCGCGCTGGCCATGGCGCTCGACGGCAACGGGCGCTGGTGCGCGCTCGATCCGCGCGCCGGGGCGCGCCTGGCGGTGGCCGAAGCGGCGCGCAAAGTGGCCTGCACCGGGGCTAAACCGATCGCGGCGACCAACTGCCTGAACTTCGGCAACCCGGAAAAACCGGAAGTGATGTGGCAATTGGCCGAAGCCATCGCCGGCATGGGTGAAGCCTGCCGCGCCCTGGGCACGCCGATCACCGGCGGCAATGTCAGCCTCTACAACGAGACGCTGGGCGCGGGCATCGAGCCCACGCCCGTGGTGGGCGTGGTCGGACGGCTGGAGCTGGCGCCCGCTCAGACGGCGCTCGGAGCGCGCTTTCCGGCGCCGGAGCTGGCGGTTCTGCGGCTGAGCGGCGACTCGGAGGCGGCGCTGGGCGCGAGCGAGTACGCGGCGTCGGTGCTCGGTGCAACCTGGGGCTTGCCGCCCGCGCTCGATCTGGCCGCCGAGGCCAGGCTGCAGGAGGCGCTGCGCACGTTCTATCAGAACGGATGGCTGCGCTCGGCACATCAGGTCTCAACCGGCGGCATCGCGGCCGCGCTGGCCGAGTGCTGCCTGGCGCAGCGGGCGGAAGAAATCCCGGCCGAGCGCTGGGGAGCGGAGGTGTCGGTCGAGGGGCCGACAGCGGCCGAGGCGTTGTTTGCCGAAGCGGCCAGTTGCGTGATTGTGAGCTGCGATCCGCAGCGAATGCCGGAGATTGCGGCGCGAGCGAAGGTACTGGGCATCAGCGCCGAGGGCATGGGCTCGACGCGCGCGAACGGAAGGCTTTCGATCCGCTGGCAGCAAGCGGAGGTCATCCATACGAGCCTGGAGGATATGGCGGCGGCATGGGAAACCAGCCTGGAGAGGCAACTGCGATGATGCCCTGCTCCGCCAAGGCTACGCCCTGCTTCGCCGAGGCTACAAAGGGCGAGTCCCGCTCCACCGAGGCTACGCAGGGCGGGCCCTGGGACAAGCTCCGCGAGAAGTGCGGCGTCATCGGCGTGTGGGGGCACGCGGAAGCCTCCAACCTCGCCTATCTTGGGCTCTATGCGCTGCAGCACCGGGGCCAGGAATCGGCCGGCATCGCCGCCGGCGATGCTTCGGGCCCGGGCAGCGCGCTCCATGTGCGGCGCGCCATGGGTCAGGTGGCCGATATTTTCACTCCGGCCGTGCTGGCGCAGTTGCCCGGACACGCCGCCATCGGCCACACGCGTTACTCCACCTGCGGCGACAGCGGCCTCAACAACGCGCAACCGCTCACAGTGGAGTGCAACAAAGGCCAACTCGCCATCGCGCACAACGGCAACCTCACCAACGCGGGCGCGATTCGTGCGCGGCTGGAACGCGCGGGGTCCATCTTCCAGACCAACAGTGACACCGAAGTGATCCTGCACCTGCTGGCGCAGTCGCGTGCGGCCTCGTTTGACGCGGCGCTGGAGGAGGCGCTGCAGCAGGTCGAGGGCGCGTACTCGCTGGTGCTGCTGACGCCCGACAGCCTGTATGCCATCCGCGATCCGTGGGGGTTCCGCCCACTGGCCATGGGACGGCTGAGCGAAGGCGGCGTATTTTTCGCCAGCGAAACCTGCGCCTTCGATCTCATCGGCGCCCGCTACGAGCGTGACATCAAGCCGGGCGAATGGGTGCGCGTGAGCGGTGACATCCGCGCGCCTGAGATCACCTCGCACCACTTTGGTCCACCGCGGCCGTTGCGGCAGTGCATCTTCGAGCACGTTTATTTTGCCCGGCCCGACAGCCAGGTGTTCGGCCGCAGCGTGCAGCTCACGCGCGAGATGCTGGGGCGCATGCTCGCGCGCGAGGCGCCGGCCGAGGCCGACGTGGTGGTGCCCGTGCCTGATTCGGGGGTGGCGGCGGCGCTGGGCTATGCCGAGGAGTTGCATCTGCCCTGCCGCTTCGGGCTGATCCGCAGCCACTATGTCGGCCGGACTTTCATTGAGCCGTCACAGCAGATACGTGACTTCGGCGTAAAGCTGAAGCTCAATCCCGTGCGGCGACTGCTCGAGGGCCAGCGCGTGGTGCTGGTGGACGACTCGATCGTGCGCGGCACCACCAGCCGCAAAATTGTCCATATGATCCGCGACGCGGGCGCGCGCACCGTGCATGTGCGCATTTCCTGCCCGCCCACCATCGCTCCCTGCTACTACGGCGTGGATACGCCTTCACGCGAGGAACTCATCGCGGCCAACCAGAGCGTGGAGCAGATCCGGGTTTCGATCGGTGCCGACAGCCTCGCCTACCTGTCGCTGGCGGGCCTGGACGCGGCGGCGGGCAATAACAACGACAGCTTCTGCAAAGCCTGCTACACCGGCCAGTACAGCACGCCGTTGGGTTGAAGCGGATTCTTGCCGCGCCGCACGGCGTGTTGAATCGCTTACACTGATTGGGCACACCGATCCATGTCCAACGGCGCCGCGACACTCACTTCCCTGCCCGCCTACATACTGGGTCTGGCCCGGCTGGGCAAGCGCACGGCCCTGATTGAGCAGCATCTCTATCGCTCGTATCGCCTCACCTATGCCGACCTGATCGGCAAAGCGTACGCTTTCGGCCAGGAACTTGAACGGCGGGGCATTGCGCCCGGCAGCCGGGTGATGCTGTGGGGCGCGGCGGGAGCGGCCTGGGCCATTGCCTTTTACGGCTGCGCGCTGGCCGGGGTGGTGATGGTGCCGCTGGACGTGGCCTTTTCCGCCGAACTGGCCGGTCGCGTGCGCCAACAGACCGAGGCCGTGCTGCTGTGCACGGACCGGCCCGAGACGCTGCAGACCGAGGTGCTGGGCTTCGATGCCATCCGGGATCTGGCGCCGGTCGCCGTACCGCAGGAGGTGCCGTCATGGCCGCCGGAAACACTGCTGGAGATTGTCTATACCTCCGGCGCCACGGCCGAACCCAAGGGGGTGATGATCACCCACGGCAACGTCCTGGCCAACCTGCGGCCGGTAGCCAACGAGGTCAAGAAGTACAAGCCGCGACTGCGCATCCTGCTGCCGCTGGGCTTCATCCACTTGATCCCGCTCAGTCATCTGTTCGGCCAGATCATGGGGCTGCTTATCCCGACCTTGGTGGACAGTACCGTGATTTACCCGGAGACACAGGCGCCGGCGCAATGGGCGGGCCTGATGAAGCGCTATCGCGCCTCGGCGCTGGTCGCCGTGCCACAGCAGTTGCAGTTGTTCAGCCAGTGGGCGCTGGCCGAGGCCGGAACCACGTTTGAGGCCGCCGTCAACGCCAGCCGCGGCCACGGAATACTCTGGCGTTTCTGGCACTGGCGCGCGCTGCACCGGCGCCTGGGATGGAAGATGTGGGCCTTCATCGTCGGTGGGGCGGCGATGCCGGCGGGCATGGAGGAAGGCTGGCACGCGCTCGGGTATGCCGTGGTACAGGGCTACGGGTTGACCGAGACCGCGCCCGCCATCGCCATCACCCATCCGTTCAAGATCCGGCGCGGCGCGGTGGGCCAGACGCTGGAGGGCGTGGAGGTCAAAATCGCCGCGGACGGGGAAATTCTGGTGCGCGGCGGCAATGTCTCGCCGGGATATTACAAAAACCCCGAAGCCACGCAACAAACCTTCTCCGACGGCTGGCTGCACACCGGCGATCTCGGCCGCATGGAAGCGGACAAGAACCTTGTGTTTCTGGGCCGCAAGAAGGAGATGATCGTCACCGCCGACGGCCTCAACGTCTACCCCGACGACGTGGAGCGCGCGCTGCTGGCCCAACCGTTGATCCTGGAAGCCGCCGCCGTCGAGGATCGCCGCAACGGCGGCGGCAAGGTCCACGCCGTCGTGGTGCTGCGGGAAGGCGAGCCGGCCGAGGCGCTGAACCTTGCCGTCGCCGCCGCCAACGCGCAGTTGGAACCGCATCAGCGCGTGCGTGCCGCCTCGGTTTGGCCCGAGCCGCACTTGCCCCGCACCACTTCGACCCACAAGCTGCAACGCATGGCGATGGCGCGCTGGGTGAATCAAGGAGAGCCGGCGACGCCGGAACGCACGGCGGCGGGCGAGGCCGCCAGTTGGAAGCAGTTTGTCATACAGCGCTGGGGCATCGCCCAAGCGCGTCTGCAGCCGGGGGCACGGCTGGATACCGACTTGGGGCTGTCCTCACTGGATCGCGTCGAATTATGGAGTTGGATGGAAGCCCATACCGCGGGGGCTCTCGATGAGACCTCGCTGGTGATGGCGCAAACCGTCGCCGATGTGGACGCTCTGCTGGGGCCGGCGCCGAGTCTTGAAGCCTCGACAACGGCGGCGGCGCCCGCAGCCGCGGCACCGCGGCTTCTGGTCCCGGCCCATGAAAAGACCTGGCCCATCCGGCCCAGCATCCGCCGCCTGCGCTCGTTGCTGTTTCCCACCGTCGTGTTTCCGTTCCTGCGCAGCACGGTGTCGCGCGTCTCGATCAGCGGCGCCGAACAGTTCGCGCACTGGAAGCGGCCGGTGTTGTTCATTTCCAATCACCAGAGCCTGCTCGATGTGCCGCTCATCCTGCGCGGCATGCCCCGCGCCTGGCGCCCATGGCTGGCACCGGCCATGGGCATTGATCCCTATGCGGGCGCTTATGATCCCTCCGCCACACGCTGGCGCCGTTTCCGCGACCGTTGGCGCTTGCAGTTGTCGCAACTTTTCTTCAATGGTTACCTGTTGACGCCGTATGGGGCCGTGGCCGCCTCATTGCGCCACACCGGGCGGCTTGCCGACCAAGGCTACTGTCCGCTCATTTTTCCCGAGGGCATGCGCACGCCTGACGGCAAGCTGCATCGCTTCCGTCCCGGCATCGGCGTCTTCGCCGCGGCCCTGCGCCTTCCGATCGTGCCTATCGAGATCGGCGGGCTCTATGAGATTCTCCCCGACAAGGCACGCCGCGCACATCGCGGTCCCGCTTGGGTTCGCTTCGGTCCCATGCTGCACTTCCCCACCGAAAGCGCCGACGAGATCACAGTGAAATTAGAACAATGGTATACAATGCGGAAGTAGAATTTCCGTCAGCGCTTACACAATTTCTCGAATGCTGGTCTGCAGATACTGCAAGAAGCCCACCCTTGCGCGCGCGCGCCGCAGTTTTGGCGACAAGCTGAAAGGTGTCCGCACCCTTTACGAGTGCCAAACCTGCGGCCGGCGTCAAACCATACTCAAACCCAAGCGCTGCTGGCGCTGCCGCACCGAACTAGACCGCCGCAAGCGGAAAGACACGCTCGATCAACTCGCAGCCCTGCTGCGTTTGTGGCCCTATTCCTGCCGTCTGTGCGGCGCCCGCCGCTTCCGGTGGGGCAAGCGTGACGCCTGATTCTAGCGAGCCGAGGCGCACGGTATAATTGTCGAGCGACGCTGCCGGGTCGTTCAATGGTAGGACAGCAGATTCTGGATCTGCCTATCGGGGTTCGAGTCCCTGCCCGGCAGCCAATCGAATCCCAGCCGCGGCCGCCCGGCCTCACCCCGACTCGATCTGCGCGTAGCCTAGCGCCGCGACCAGCGCCACACCTCCGATAACGTTTCCGAGCAGCGAAGGCGCCAAAAACGCTGCCGCATACTGCCCCCAGGTCGCCTGCCCGCGCGCGACCAGGTACAGCACCGTGGTCGAACCCGCGATCACGTGATTGAACGAACCCAGACCGATGATGTAAGTCAGGATGATGATGATCGCCACGCGCCCGTGCTGCGCGCCCGGCAACAGCCAAACCATGAGCGCGATCAGCCATCCGGCAAAAATCGCCCGCCACAACGCCGTTCCGAATCCCACCCCCAGGTGCGCCATCCCGATGCGCGTCATCTCGACCTGCATCGCCGGTCCGAGCATGCCGCTGCGCGCCATGATCACGGCGAAAGCACCCGTGCCCACCAGGTTCAGCCCCAGCACAATCCCCCACACCCGCCCCACCGCTCCCAGGGTCTTGCGATCTTTCCTCAAGAGCAGCGGCAGGATCACGGTGAGCGTGTTTTCGGTGAACAGTTGCTGCCGCCCCAGCACCACGATCAGAAACCCGAGGCAGTACCCGAACCCCGCCACGAGCGGGCGCCACAGCGCATTCGGCAAATGCACGGCCAGCAGCGCCTGCGCGAGCATCGAAAACCCCATCGAAAGGCCCGCTGCCAACCCCGACCACGCCAGCGTCGGCCAGCTCCGCTCCAGCTCACGGTCTCCCTCGCGCCGGATGGTCTCGTAAACAACATTGGCCCCAATCGCCTCCCGCTCCTCCACCTGCCGAATTTCGGCTTCGCCGGAAACGGTGGATTCGGGTTCTTCCTCCGCCATCCCTCCTCAGATGCCAGCCGACGCTTGCCCCCTTGACGGCGCTGTGCTCTGCGAGATAGAGTAGTTTGCATGGACCTGTCCGGGCCGGTCTCGCCTGCCGAAGCGGCCGATGCGCTGCACGATATTGCGCAAGCGCAGGAGCACAGCCAACGGCTGTACGGCTACCAGTTGGCGTCACCGCACCTGATCATGTGGGGCGTGATCTGGGTGATCGGATATGCCACCAGCTTTTCTCCCGCCGCCGGTTGGATCTGGACCGGGCTGGTGTGCGCGGGCTCGGCCGGCAGCTTCTGGATGGGTACGCACCAGCACGCGCGCGTACGGCGCGGCTTTGGTTGGCGCTATCTGGCCGGCAGCGTCGCGGTGGTCGCATTTCTGTGCGGGCTGTTTGCGATCTTGCAGCCGCCCACCGCGCTGCAGACAGCGGCGGTAATGCCGCTGCTGGTGGCCGTGGCCTACACGCTGGACGGCATATTCCGCAGCGGGGCGCGGATGTGGATCACTGGAATTGGCATTGGCGTGCTGACGGTGGCGGGAGCGCTGTGGCTGCCGCAGTACTTCTTGGTGTGGATGGCGGTGGCGGGCGGCGGCGGGCTCATTCTGGGTGGAGTGTGGCTGCGGAGCGCGTGAAGGAGCAGCCGGATGCGGCCGTCCATCAGCCGGTGCGGCTGAAGATCATGGCCGCGCTGCGCGCCTTGCCCAGCGGCGAGATGCTGGAATTCACCCGCCTGCGGGCGGCGGTGCATGCCAGCGACGGCAATCTGGGCGCTCACCTGACGCATCTCGAGCAAAACGGCTACGTCACCATCACCAAGGACTTCCATCATCGCAAGCCGCGCACGCGCATCATGCTGAGCCCCGCCGGGCGCAAGGCGTTTGAAGCTTACGTCGCATACCTGCGCGAGCTGATCGAATCCGCCGCTCCGGTAAGCTAGGGAGATGGACTGGAACACCGCCGCGGTACGTGCGCTGCTGGAGTGCGCACTCGGGGAAGATCACGCCGGCAACGACATCACCACGCTCTCGACCGTCCCTGCCGAGGCGCGCGCCCAAGCCGCAATCGTCGCCAAACAGGAGTGCGTGCTGGCGGGGCTGGGAGTGGTCCCGCAGGTTTTCGCCACCTTCGGAGCGGAGGTGGAATACGAGCCCGCGGACGGCATCACCGACGGCGCGCGGCTGCTGGTCGGCGCGACGGCGGCCCGGCTGCGCGGAGGGGCGCGGCCGCTGCTTTCCTGCGAACGAGTGATCTTGAACCTGCTGCAGAGGATGAGTGGCATCGCCACGCTCACGCGCCGCTACGTGGACGCGGTGGCCGGATGTCCGGCCATTATATTGGACACGCGCAAGACCGCGCCGGGATTGCGGTTATTCGACAAATACGCCGTCACCTGCGGGGGCGGACGCAATCACCGCCCGGACCTGTCGGGCGCCGTGCTGATCAAGAACAACCATATCCGTCTGGCCGGCGGGGTCAAACCTGCGATGGCGCGCATGCGCCAGAACGGGCGGCCGGAGCCATCGGTCGAGATCGAAGTGCGCACGCTCGCCGAGCTCGAAGAGGCGCTGGCGTGCGGCGCCGGCCGCATCCTGCTCGACAATATGAGCCCCGCGCAGGTGACCGAGGCAGTGCGGGTCATTGGCGGCCGCGTGCCGGTGGAAGTCTCCGGCGGCGTGCGGCTCGACACCGTGCGCGCCTACGCGGAAACGGGCGTGGATTTTATCAGCGTGGGCGAGTTGACCCATTCGGCGCCTGCCGTGGACTTGGCCATGCGCATCGTCCCGCTGCTATGACAGACGCTCCGGACGGCTTCGAGAAACAACTGCGCGCGCACTTCGGCCCCGCGCTGCACTGGTATGAAACGGTGGATTCCACACAGGCTGCCGCGCTGGAAGCGGCCCGCAGCGGCATTCCCGAAAGCGCGCTGTTCGTCGCCGAGCGCCAGACGTCGGGCCGCGGACGGCACGGGCATGACTGGGAATCCCCGCCCGGTGCCGGCATCTACGCCAGCCTGCTGCTACGGCCGCAACGTCCGGTGGCGGACCTGCTCTGGCTAACGCTGGCGGCAGGCCTGGCCGTCGCCGACGCGGTAGTCGAGATCTGCCGGCTTGCTCCCGAGATTCGATGGCCCAACGATTTGCTCCTGGAAGGCAAGAAGTTCTGCGGCCTGCTCATCGAGACGGGCGGCGCCGAAGCCGCGGCTGCTCTGGGATTTGGCATCAACGTGCGCCCGGCGGCGCTGCCGCCCGAGTTGGGCTCGATCGCTACATCGCTGGAGGCGTACATGCCCCTGCCCTGCTCGCGCGCGGCGCTGTGCATTGCCGTAGTGGAACACCTCCGGCGGCGCTACCAGGCTTGGAAGCGCGAGGGCGGAAGCGCAAAGTTGCGCCAGGAATGGGAACAGCGCAGCCGCTACGCGCGCGGGCTGTCGGTGGTGGTCGAGGACGATTGGGACGGTGTGACCGAAGGGCTCGATGGGGAGGGCTTTCTGCTGGTGCGTACCCCCGCCGGGGTGTTGCGCCGGGTGGTCGCGGGCGCGGTGAGGCCAGCAGCCGAGAGCTGACCGCAAGCGGCGAAAATGTCGCGGCCACGGGGACGGCGGAGATAGGTGGGCACGCCGCCGCGGATCAGGTGCTGCTGGAAGGCCAGCACCACATCCGGCTCCGGCGTCTGGAACGGCAAGTTTTCGCCGGCGTTCCAGGCAATGAGGTTCACCTTGGCGCGGCGATGCCGCAGCAACTGGATTAACCTCCCGGCATCCTCGGGCTGGTCATTGATGCCCGCCAGCAGCACGTACTCGAACGTCAAATATTCGCGCGGCTGGTACTGGTAAGCGTCCACCGCGTCGAAGAGCACGGTCATGCCGCCTTGCCCGTCGTGGAGCGGCATCAGGCGCTGGCGCTGCTCGTCGTGGCTGGCGTTGAGCGAGATCGCCAGGCGGGGCCGGCCGTGCGGGAACGGTTCGGTGCTCCAGCGCCGGATCTTGTCCACAATCCCGGAGGTCGAAACGGTGATGCGCCGCGGGGCGAGCCCGGCGCCCTCCGGGTCGGTAAGCACCTGGATCGCCCGCACCACGTTGGCATAGTTCAGGAAGGGCTCGCCCTGCCCCATGAACACCAGATTTACGCGGTCGTTGCGCCCGCCCGTGCTTCCCGGCTGGAGCGCGTGTTCCCTCAGCAGCACCTGAACCTGGCCGACGATTTCCCCGGCCGTCAGACTGCGCGACAGGCCGAGCGTAGCCGTCAGGCAGAACTGACAGTCCACGGCGCACCCCACTTGGCTCGAGACGCAGAACGTCGTCCGGCGGTGAATCGCGCGGCCGTTCTGGTCGAATTCTTCATCAGGCAGGTACACCGCTTCCACCTGTTTGCCGTCCGCGAGTTCGAGCAAGTGGCGAATGGTGCCGTCGCCTGAGCGAACGCTGCAGGTGACCCTGGGCCAGCGCAACGGATAAGCCAGCTCCAGTTGCTCCCGATTGGCTGGGCGAAGTTGGTGTACTTCATTCCAATCGCGGGCCCGGTCGCGCTGCAAAGCCGTAAACACCTGACGGGCGCGATAGCTGGGCAGACCCTGAGAAGCGGCCCAATGCTTCCACTCATGCAGTTGCATGGCCAGTGGGTCGCCTGTAAGTTCTTTATTTTCTTCAGCGTCGGACACGTCGCGCCGCTCCCTTAGCCTCTCCGGGATTGTGCCACAATAACTACAGCGCAGCACCAGCCGGAGGAAGAAGCCGTGTCCAGCCCCAGTTCCCAGCCGATTGCCGCCAGCGTAATCGAACCGCAGCAGGTGGAGCGCACACAGTTGGATAACGGCCTAACCATTATAAGCGAGCGCATGCCGCACGTGCGCTCGGTGACGATGGGCATCTGGGTGTTGAACGGCTCGCGGCGGGAGCCGGCCGATCTGAACGGCATTACGCATTTCGTCGAGCATATGGTGTTCAAAGGCACCAGCCATCGCAGCGCCGAGGAGATTGCGCGCTCGGTGGACTCGATCGGCGGCAA
>JBOGKL010000092.1:0-8543 GCA_050745525.1 Terriglobales bacterium
AATCGAGCGACGGCGGCAAAAGCTGGAAGAAGGTTCTCTACGTCAACGACCACACCGGCGCCATCACGCTGGCCATGAACCCCGAGAACCCGCAGGTCGTCTACGCCGGCATGTGGCAGATGCGGCGCCGGCACTGGGGATTTTCCAGCGGCGGCCCCGGCAGCGGCATTTATCAGACCACCGACGGCGGCGCGACCTGGACCAACATCAGCCACCATCCGGGCCTGCCGACCGGCATTTTCGGCAAAACCTCGATCGCCGTCGCGCCCAGCAACCCGAGCGTCGTCTACGCCCTGGTCCAGGCCAGCTACAAGGGGCAGGCGGGCGGATTGTTCCGGTCCGACGATGCGGGCGCGAGCTGGCAGTTGATGAGCCTCAGCCAGAACATCACGCAGCGGGCGTTTTATTACGGGCGCGTCTACGCGGACCCGAAAGACCCGAACACGCTGTATCTGCCCAATGTGGGCGTCTATATTTCGCACAATTCGGGCAAGACCCTTATCGCCCTACATCCGCCCCACGGCGACAACCACGCCTTCTGGGTCAACCCGGATAACACGCAGATCCTCATCGAGGGCAACGACGGCGGGGCGACGGTGTCCCGCGACGGCGGCGCGACGTGGAGCTCGGAGGACAACCAACCCACGGGCCAGTTCTACCACGCCAACCTCGACGATCAGTTTCCCTTCCACATTTATGGCGCGCAGCAGGACCGCAGCTCGGTCGAGGGCTCAAGCGCCGCTCCCCCCCCCGTGTGGACGAATGTGCGCGGCGGCGAGATGAGTTGGGTCGTGCCCGAACCGGCGAAGCCCTGGATCACGTTCGCTTCCGGCTACTACAGCGACGAGTATCGAGGCAACCGCCGCACGGGGATGTCGGAGCAGGTGGGCGCCTGGCCGGCCTTCAAGTTTGGCGCCGGGGGCAAGGACCTGAAGTACCGCTTCGGGTGGAATCATCACGCGGCCGTGTTCAATCCTCACGACCCGAAGGAGCTTCTGATGGGGGCGCAGGTCGTGCTGGCGACGCGCGATGAGGGCGTGAGCTGGCGCGCGATCAGCCCCGACCTCACCCGCAACGACCGCAGCAAGCAGTTGCGCTCGGGCGGGCCGATCAGCAAGGACGTGACCGGCGAGGAGATGTTCGACACGATTTCCTCGATCGCGTTCTCTCCGCTCCAGGATGGTGTGATCTGGACGGGTGCTGACGACGGCTTGGTCTACGTCACCCGCGACGGCGGCAGCCACTGGGCGCCGGTGCGTCCGCCGCAGCTTCCCACCTGGTCCACGATCACCTGCATCGAGCCGTCGCACACGACGGCGGGCACGGTGTATCTGTCGGCCAGCCGCTACGACTGGGATGATTTCCATCCCTATGTCTATAAGACAACCGACTGGGGCAAGACCTGGGCGCCGCTCACGAACGGTTTGCCCGCCGATGAGTACGTCGAGAGCATCCGCCAGGACCCGGGCGAGGGGGGGCTGCTGTTTGCCGGGACTAGTCGTTCCGTCTACTTCAGTCTCGACGGAGGGGCCGAGTGGCGGCCGCTGCGGCTGAACCTGCCCGCCGTGCGCGTGAACGACGTTGAGATTCAACCCGCGCAGCACGCCGTGGTGCTGGCCACGTTCGGGCGCGCCTTCTGGGTGCTCGACGATTTGCAATATGTCGAGCAACTCGGCAGCGCCCGCGTCAGCAGCGATGCGGCATATCTGTTTCGTCCGCAGCAGGCGTGGCTGGGGGCGCCGGGTGGCGGCTTCCGGGGCGGAGCCGGGCGGAAGGCGGCAGGCGTGACGGTGCTGTTTCATTTGCCCGCCGGCTATGACGGCTCGACACCGGTGAAACTGAGCATTACCACCGCCGACGGCAAGCCCGTCAACACCTATACGCTTCCGCTCAAACCGCAACGGTCGCGTTTCGGCGGGCGGGCCGCGCGGGCGGTGAAGTTGCATGGCGGCATGAACCGCTTCCAGTGGAACATGCGCTACCCGAGCGCGGTCGAGGTGAAGGGCATCTTCCATTACGCGCAGCAGAACGGCGAGCTGGTGGGTCCGGAGGTGGTGCCGGGCACCTACCGCGTGACGCTTGGCTACGGCAGCTTCACCCAGACGCGCGCGTTCACGGTGCGCCTCAACCCCAACCTGCACACGACCCAGGCGCAACTGCAGCAGCGCTTTGATCTGTTGATGCGCCTGCACGATGCGGCCAACCGGCTCGACACCGCGCTCAACCGCGCCATCGCCGCGCGCGCCGCGCTGCAGAAGGTCGCCCTTGCCGGCAGCCCTGCGGCCGCGCCCGCGCAGGCGCAGATTGCCAAGCTGAGCGGAGAGATAGACGGCCTGGTGGACCTGCAGATTCAAGCCTATGAGGGCAGCCTGGTCTACCCCGATCGCCTGCGCTCGTGGCTGTGGCGGATTTCGACGCGCATCGAGTCGTCGTTCCTGCCGCCGACGGAAGGCATGACGGGCGTGGCCAACATGTACATCCGCCAGGCCGACGCCGGCGCCACGCAACTCGACGCCGCGCTCGCCACCGCGCAGCAGGTGCTGAGGAACTAAGGGCGGTTAGGACAGGCCGCGCGCCCCGGCCCCGGGGGCTACTTCTTCTCTTCCAATTCCTCCTCGCCCTTGGCCTGTGCCATGGACTTCTTGAACTCGCGGATGCTCTCGCCAATCCCGCGCCCCAATTGCGGAAGCTTTTTGGGGCCGAAGATCAGGATGCAGATCGCCAGAATGATAATCAGATGTTCAGGCCGGAAAATGCCGTCGAACATGACCGTTCTCCTGCGTACAGCCGCTGCCCGGCGCCCGGCCGCTTCCGGCGCGCGGGAGCGGCGGGGCCGGGAGAGCGGACCTGGTTAGCCCTGCTGCCAGACATATTGGTTGGGAGCCGGGATGGCCGCCAGTCCGGCCAGATTGCTGCTGTTCACACCGTTGGGGAAGAATCCGCCCGAGGTGCAGCCGGTGCAGTGGAACACGATGTCCAACACCTGCCGCGGGCTGCGAATCGGGGTCAGCCCCTGGGAGGTGGTCGAAAAATAACGGTAGCCGGCGACCGGGAGGTCCGCGCTGTCGAGCGCGCCGAGAGCGTCGTTATCGATCTCATCGAGCAGCAGTTGATAGCGGATGTTGGCCGTGTGCTCGCCTTCGGCGGCCAGAATGCGGGCGGCAACGCCCAGGATGAGCTCGCTGGTGATAAACGGCGCCGCGCCTCCGTAGGCGCTGACGCCGGTGTCTTCGAACGCACGCGCGAGGGTGAGGAATTCGGCCCGATTGGCGAATCCAATTCCCAACGCGTTCAGATTGATCGCCGGTTTGGCCACCGCGGCCGAGCCTAGCAGTTGCCGCAGCAACTGGACGTGGGCGCGCTCGTCGTCGGCGATCTCCTTGGCGATGGTCAAGCGCTCGGGATCGTTAAATGGCACCAGCGCTCCGCCCGTGGTCGGGCCGGGCGTTCCCGTGCCGGATATGGCAATCCCCATGGCGGCGATGGTCTGGCCGGTGGTCGCCATGGTGTAGAACTCCGCCTCGAGGTATTCAAGATTGAGCGCGAAGTTGGCGATGTCAACGTCGGTGACGGGAGCCGGGGTGGAGGTGACGGCCTGGCGCCGCCCGGCCGGCGCGGCGAGCGGTTGGGCCGTCGCCACGCCCCCGGCCACCAGCGCCGCGGATGCCGCGCCCACAATGGAGGCCGACTTCAGGAACTTCCGCCGGCCGATTTCTTCGGTGAACACAGACATAATATTTCTTCTCCTGTGAAAAACTCAGCGTTGCGCCGCTGGTAAGAAGGTGGAATCGCCCCCCTCCTGCGGGCTTGCTGTTTGTTGGTTTTGTCCCTACATTGGGCATTTCAGCCCGGTGCTGCGGCACGGGCAACCTGACGGCGGCGGGCTCGACATCATAGGCGCAGGAGCGAGTCCCGAACCATGAGTTTCGGTGAGCTATTGTTTCTGTTGGTCCTGGCGGTGTTGGTGTTCGGGCCGCGCAAGCTGCCGGAAATTGCCCGCGCTGCCGCTCAGATCCTGGCCGGTCTGCGGCGCGTGCAGAGCGAGATCCGTGACTCACTGGAGGAGGAGGTCCGCCACATTGAGGTCAGCGAACATCCTGCACCTCGCCTGGAGGCGGCGCCGGGCGTGGTCGCCCGTGCGGAGTCCGCCGCAGCCCAGGAAGTTGCACCTCCGCGCGCCTAGCCTGCGCCAGGCCGTGCCTACTCTGGCTGCCGTGCCCGCGCGGGCGCAGATAGCAAAGCTGAGCGGAGAGAGACGGCCAGGTGGACCTGCAGATTCAAGCCTAGGAGGGCAGCCTGGTCTACCCTGACCGCCTGCGCTCGTGGCTGTGGCGGATCTCGACGCGCATCGAGTCGTCGTTCCTGCCGCCGACGGAAGGCATGACCGGCGTGGCCAACATGTACATCCGCCAGGCCGACGCCGGCGCGGCGCAACTCGACGCCGCGCTCGCCACCGCCCAGCAGGTGCTCGAGAACTAACCTGTAGCAGCAGCTCGGGTGGACTGGGTGCCAAGCGGCCCGAGCTTGCCAGCGTGTGCGGGCTCGGTCACACTTGAAGTGGGACATCGCTCGCCCATGCAACGGAAACGTACCCATATACTCCTGCCCGCGGAACTCCTTGCCGACGTAGATCGCCTGGTGGGGGTGCGGGGACGGAGCGCGTTTTTGACCGATGTGGCGCAGCGTGAGGTGCAACGCCGCAAGCTGCTGGCAGTGCTGCCGGCGGCCAAGGGTTCCTGGAAACCCAAGCATCACCCGGAGTTAAAACGCGGTTCGGCGGCCTTTGTCGAGCGCATGCGCGTCGAAAGTGAGCGCCGTGCCAAGACACGGCGATGACGCTGCTGCTCGACACCTCCTTTCTTATTGACGTGTTGGACGACCGCGGCGGTCGCGCGGAGTTGATGGAACAAATGATCGCCGCGCACTACACCCTTGCACTGCGCCATCAACGTTGCCGAGGTTTTCGCCGGAATGCGAGCAGCCGAGTCCGAGGCAACCGACCTGCTTCTGCGCCACCTCGATTACGTGCCCATCAGTTGGGGCGCGGCCAAGCTTGCCGGCACGCTCCTGCTGCCACTCACCACCTAAGCGGCAGAGCGGCAGCGTGCTCCCGCCGGGGCATCAGGCGGCGCGGTCACGCTCGCGGCGGAGTTGCTCGCGCTCTTCGGGGGTGAGGCCCTCGTCCTCGATCTCGAGGGATTCGCGCTGCACGGTTTCATCAATGGGGGCGGTGCCGCCGGTCTGGCGTTTGCCGACGCGGACTTCTTCGGTCACCACCGGTGTTTTCTCCACCCGGACCTGTTCCTCGCTCAAGGGCACGCGAATTTCCTGTTTGCCGCTGAGTGGTTCCTCCTGCCCGGAGGCGGCCTGCGTGCGCTCGATCACCAGATCCTCACGGCTGACCGGGACTTCCATGCGATGGCGTTCGGTGACGACTTCCTTGCGGAGCCGCACCTCGCCGCGTTGGACGCGCTGTTTATGGACGCGCAGCAGCTCTCCGTGGAGGCGGATGGTCTCCTTGCCGGCGTCGAAGGCGGCCGGCGCTTCCGCGACAGGAGCGCTCTCCTGGTGCTCGCCTACGTCGGCGTGATGCCTCTCCAGGATCCTGGCTGCCTCGGCCTTGCGTTCCGGAGGCACTTGCACGGTCAGGAGCAAGCCTCCGCGATGGAGCTGGCTCTCGAAGTAGTCGGAGCTTTTCTGGGTCAGGCCGGCCGGGGCGAGGGCTCCGCGCAGGCTCTCGGTGGAAGCGTAGAGGCTCTCGCCGAAAGCCTGGTCCAACTCAGCGCCGGCGTGTGGACTGGCGGCGAGGCCCGGTGTGGCGCCGATTTTCTGCGCGCTTTTTTGCGCCGTCTTGAAGTCCTTCGCGGCCACTCCGATCTGGGCCAGGCCGTAATCGCGCAGGTCGCGTGCGGCCTTTTCCGCATCGCTCGCATTGTGGAAATAGGCCACGAGTAGATTGCCTCCATCAACTGGCATGTTTGTGTCCCCTTCTTTTCGGCCTTGGCCGCTTGTCGTAGGATGCGGGGCGGCGGCGAAGCGTGGTGCTCGGCCCGGAGCGGGCTAGCTCCGACGGTGTGGAAGATCTGACCTGGGGGACGGCGATGACTATGGGTGCAGGAGGCGCACGGTGAGGCTCTGGGCGGCGGTGCCTACCGGCCCGCGGATGTCACTCAGGATCGAGAACGTCTCTCCGAGTCCGGTGGGGCCGAAGTTGACGCGGGTGTCGAAGCCGACCCATCCGGCTTCGGGTTGGCGCAGGAAGTGCACCGTAAGGTCTACGTTGGCGAAGAACGCGCGGTCCGGGCGTTCGCGAACGACCAAGCCATTGGCCGTGTCGACCAGCTTCAGGAACCCCGCGACGGGCGGGTCGGCTTCGCCGGCCACGAGGGGATAACGCGTGCGAATCCAACTGCATCCATGGCCGGGCCTGGCGCCGGCCGCCTGGCGCACCTCCAGTGCGTGGATGTAACCGCCGGTCCAGACCGAAGAGAGGGGCAAGGGGCACATGGCCTCGGGCGGCGGCAATAGGTCCCATTCGATGCCTTGTACGCGCGCGGTGTCGCCGGGCGCAAGGCGCCAGATGCGAGCACGAATGCTGGTTCCGTTGTCGTGCCGCATGGCGGCGGAGAGCAGTTCGATGGATCGTCCGGGCCGCACCACCTCCACATCTATGGTGAATTCGCCGGAATGGATGACGCCCAGCACATCGAACGACGCACGCGAAACCAGCTTGGCGGTCGGGAAGCGGCGTTCCAACTCGGCCAGCATGAGCCCGGAGGCGGGCGCCAGATGCTGCTCCCCGGGCTGCCAGGCGCCTTGGGCATGCAAGGTGGAGGCGAGCCTTTCTTCGCCCAGACGCACATAAAACGCATCCGGGCAGGCATCGCCGGCGTGGCCACGGTGACGGTTGGCGGCAACAGGCATCGGTCCAGTCTACTGTTGATCGGCGCGGGCCTCGCGTGGCGCTCCCACGCCCGCTAGCGCTCGGCGGGAACAGAGAGACTGACCTGGGGAACGGCGATGTCGGGCAGGCGCGGGCGGCTGGCGGCCAACTGGACCTGCCACTCCGTCATGGTGCGGGCGAGGACGGTGGCGATGTCCTGCACGTTGCGCTGGCTGTGGGTGTAGGTGGCCAGCACGCTCTCGGCGACGCGCGCGGGGGAGCGGGGGTGAATGCCCTTGGGATCGAAGATCTGCAACGCGCGCTCTTCGATCACAGCCTGGCGGCGGAATTCGCTAACGATGGTGGCGCGGTTGGCTCCCGGACGTTGAGCAATGGTTTGCAGCCGGGCGACGAGTGAGTGCAGCTCGGCCAGGAACACCGCGCGCGCGCTCATGAAGTGACCGACCAGATTCAGGTTGCCGGCCACGGCGCCGTCCGCGTAGATGACGCAGCGGTCGGTGACGACGGGTATGCGGCCGCCGTGCCAGGGCACCGTCAGCGACACCGAGGCGGCCGGCGCCAGAGGCGGCGTCAGGCGCACGCTGGGCAGGGCGTCGAACCAGCGCGAGCCGCGCGAGCTGAACCCGAGCGGCAGGTGGGTGACGTAGCTGACGGCGTAGGCGGTCGCCGGAGCGTGATAGTCGTTGGTGAGCAGCACCTTCCAGAAGCGGATGAGCGTGCCGTTGGGGGCGTGGAGGCTCATGGGCACGGGCGCAGAAATACGCAGCGGCGGTACCGGGGAGCGGGGAGCCGGAGGTGGCACCGGTGCCTGCGCGGCTGCGGCTCCCGCCAGAAACACGAGCAGCGCGAGCACGCCCAGTGCCGGGCGGCCGTTCATCGGCCGGGCCCAAGACCAGGAATCGAGGGCGGCGGCGGCGTGCAATTAAAGCTCTGATAGCCCACGCGCCCGACGTAGATCTCCTGGTTCACGTCCTGGTAACAGTTTTGCTTGTTGGCGCCGCAACCCATGTCCGCCACGCTGTGGCTGATGTCGTAGTCGTCCCAGAACACCTGGTTGGTTTGCTGGTCCGCGATGAAGCGCGGCGGCGGCGCATGCACCACTTGTTGGGGCAGGAACTTGCAGGGGCCGCCGTTGCACACCAGGTGTCCGCCGCTGCAGCCGGTGAGGACCATGTCGGCGGGGTCCACGACGTGGTAGCCGGAGACATCGTTATAGCCGACGATGTAGAGGTCATAGCCGCCGCAGTCGCCCTGCATGCTGAGCACGGTGCTGTTGCTGGGACAGAGGGCGGAACTTGCCTGGCGCGGGGCGTGCGGGAGCAGGGCCGAGGTCACGCGCACGAGCGAAAGCGCGAGCACGGCCGCGAGCGCCAGAGACAGCGGATGAAGTCTGTCAGTCACGCGACACCACCTCCCTGACTGCGATTCTTGCTCCGAGTTTTTCCTGCTGTCAAGCCATTTTAAACCACAAGTAACTATCCTGAGCCGGCCGCATCATGGCGCAGGCTGACGCGATAGATTCCGATATACACTGGCGGGCAAGAGGGCGGCGGCGCGGCGGGGCCGGGCGCGGGACAAGGTGCCCGCGCGCATCGGGCGGGAAAGAGAGGCGCAGTGCGGACAGTGCGGGTCACGGTGT
>JBOGKL010000093.1:0-2828 GCA_050745525.1 Terriglobales bacterium
CAAAAGCCCTGGTCCACCATGTAGACGGTCAGCTTCTTGCGCGGCGTGGGACGGCAGAACACCACCTGGCGCCCGTTGCAGTTGCACGTCCATTTGTCGAAGGCCAGCATGCCCGCGAACTCGGCCAGGTTCCCGATGCGGTCAAGGCCGGGTTCGGGCAGGTAGTCGTAGATGGGCGTTGTGGGATCGGCGCAGGGCAGGCGCGAGCCGAACTGGATGCCGCTGGCGCAGGGTATCAACTGTCCGGCGATGCGCAGCATCAGCCCGGGCGAGCCTTCGATCAGCTCCTGCGGCACCTCGATCAGCGCCGCCGGCGGCACCGGCAGTCCCAACCCGCGCGCCAGCCGCGCCGCCAGCCACTCATTGGCCAGCACGCGCCGGTGCTGCGGGTTGTTGACGAACTTGACGACGTAGTAATTGCCGTCGGCCGCGCGCATCAGGTGCGATTGCGCCCCGCCCCGCATCGGCCGGATATGTTCCACCGCCAGAACCGGCATGAAGGAACAGTGTAGCCGCGGCAGGTTACAGAATGTCCGTGCGCAGGCCCGGAATATGCGGGAAGCTGCGCCGGTCGCGCGTGACCACCCAACCGCCATGCGCCATGGCCGTGGCCGCGATCAGCAGGTCCCGCTCGCCGATGCTCACGCCGGCCTGGGCCAGAGCTGCCCAGAGGGACGCATGCACCCGCGCGGCGACGAGATCGAAGGCGACGACCGGAACCCGCGCCAGCAGGTTCTCGACAAACGCCTGCCGCCGCTGGCGCTGCGCTCCCGCCGTCCGCTCGACCCCGTGCAGCAGCTCGGAGGCGGTGACGGCCGACAGCGCCACATCCTGATCGCTGTAGCGGCTGGCGAGGGTATCCGGGCTGAGCGCGCCGCGCTCGATCGCAACCAACACGCTGGCGTCAATCAGCGCGGCCACGGTGATGGGGCGACCTTGGGCTGACGGCGGGTCAGATTCTCCACCGTCTGCAGATACTCCTCGTCCGGATGCGGCAGCGAGCGCAACAGATCAGCCAGATCCTTGCCGGTGAAGGAGGGCGTCGCGACGGGAACGATCTCGCACACCGGCTTGCCGCCACGTTCGATCTGGAAGGTTTCGCCGCGATAATGTGCGCGATTCAGCAGCTCGGAGAACCGGCGCGCGGCCTCGGTCGCACTGAGCCGTGAAATCATAGAATCATATTATCATACAATCAGTGCAGGCGGGCGTACTCGGCACGGGCTTGGGCGAGGACGGGCAGGCCGGGATCGGCGTGCTGCAGGAGGGCAAAGAAGTTTTGGTAGGCGGTACGGGCCTGGGGGATGTCGTGCTCGAGGGTGTAGGCGCGCGCCAAGTCAAGCTGGGAAAGCGAATACGGCGCCGGGCTGGTCCAGTTGAGCGCGACTGCTTTCAGCGCCAGAACGCGCCCGAAGGCTGCGGCGGCGGCGGCGGCATGGCCGGCCGCCAGCTCGGCCGCGCCTTGCTCGTAGAGTGCTGCGGCAACATTGCCGTCGTAGGCGGCGGCCGGCGCCATGGCCGCGACCGCGGCCGCCCCGTCGTGGCGGCGGATGGCGGCTTCGGCGGCCACCATGGCGGGCGTGATATAGCGCATGTACATGGAGTCGGGGAGCTGCTTGGTGGCGGCCGCCAAGGCTTTGACCGCGGCCGCCGCATCGCCGGTTTGGGCATAGATGCCGGCGGCCAAGGCCTCGGCGTTGGGGCGGCCGGAAGCAACGAGCGTGGCGGCGGATTTTAGCGCCGTGGCACGCTCGCCGTAGCCGGCCTCCGCCAAGCCCTCCAGCGCGGCACAGTCATTCGCGGTTGCCGTTTCCAGCCCCAGTTGCTGCGCCAGCGGCAGCACCTGCGCATCGAGCCGGCGCGCCTGCGTCAGTTGGCCGTGCAATGCCGCGACGCCGGCTTGAAACTCCAACAGATGCATGCGGCTTGCGGGCGTCGCCCCCAAAAGCGCCGCTTGCCGCGCCTGCGCGGCGGCATTGCCCTGCGCCCAGGCGATTTCCCACAGCATGCCGTGGATCACGCCGATATTGAAATGGTGGGCCAGCGCCGACTGCAGAATGGCGTTGGCGGCGTCCAGCTGATTCAACTCCGCGTAGCTGCCGGCGGCGTTTTCGTAGGGCTCGCTTTCCGCCGGCTCCAGACGCAGCGCGGTCAGCGCCGCTGCTAGCTGGCGGTGAAATTCACCGAGAAAACCGTAGGCAACCGCCAAGTCATTCCAGGCAATGGCATCGCGCGGATAGACTTGCGTGTCGCTTTGGTAGATCCGTACCGCCTTCGGTAACTGCCCTGATAGGTCGTAATAAGCCCCGGCAATTTGCATCCGCTCGCGCTCGCTGGTGCGGTTGCGCAGCGCGAAGCCTTTTTCCGCTGCTTGCAATCCCGCGGCAGCGTCCCCATTGTCACCGAGGCCAAAGGCCAGGGTGCGATAGGCCATGGCAAAGTTGGGGTCGAGCGCGACCGCGCGCTGGGCGGAACGAATGGCCGCTGGATAATCGCCCGCGCTCATATAGTTGTCGGCCAGCGTTAGCGCTTGCAGCGCCGGAAGCGACGATGTGGTGGCTTCTTCCAGGGGTTGATCAAACTGGCGAATCGAGGCCAGCGATTCACCCAGCTTGCGCCGCAGTTGCGTGCCGGCCTTGTCGAGCGCGGCGAGAATCGTGTTTTCCGAATTCGCTGTGGCTTGCGCTTCTGCCAACGTGTCGCCGTTGGCGGCATTGAGCGCCTGCAGCGTGATCACGTACTGGCTGCCCAGGCTGGCAATCGAAGGGTGCAGCAGCGCTTTGATGCCGTCGCGCTGGCAAATCTGCTGGCCCAGATCGGGCGTGATG
>JBOGKL010000094.1:0-8783 GCA_050745525.1 Terriglobales bacterium
CCCGCCGCCGCGGCCGTGGCCGCCGCCGGGAGGACGGCCGGGGGGCCGGCCGGGGCCGCCGGCGGGACGCTCCCCGCGCGGGCGCGCCTCGTTGACGTTGAGCGTGCGTGCGCCCAGGCTGCTGCCGTTGAGGGCGGCAATGGCCGCCAGTGCTTCCTCATCGTTGGCCATCTCGACAAAGGCGAAGCCGCGCGAGCGGCCCGTCTCGCGATCCATCATCAGGGTGACGCGGGTGACAGCCCCATGGTTCTCGAACAGCGTGCGCAGTTCCGCATCGGTGGCGGAAAACGACAGGTTCCCGACGAAAATACTCTTCAACGTTTCTCCCCGTGCCGCACAAGGAGCGGCGACCCTAAGCTTACACGAAAGCCCGCGCCGCTGCATCACCCCTGCTTCGCTAAAGCTACGCAGGGCAGGCCGGCGCCTGCACGTGGGGGGCTGGTTAGTCGAGCGCCAATTGCCGGCACACCACGCCGGCCTCGGCCAGGATGGCCTGCGCGTTTTCCCCCAGCGGATACTGGGCGTTGAATACGACCTCGCGGATGCCGGCGTTGATGATCATCTTGGTGCACTGCAGGCAGGGCGAGAGCGTGGTGTAGAGCACGGCGTCCTTGATGGCGATGCCGTGGTAGGCGGCTTGCACGATGGCGTTTTCCTCGCCGTGGCTGCACACGCACTCGTCCAGCCGCGTGCCGCTGGCCGCCAGCGAGTTGCAGCGCGCGCATCCACCCTGGTTGCAGTTGCGCACCCCGCGCGGGGTGCCGTTGTAGCCGGTGGAGATGATGCGGCGGTCGCGCACGATCAGTGCCGCCACCTTGCGCTTGATGCAGTTGCTGCGCAGCGCCACGATGCGCGCGATGCGCATGAAGTATTCATCCCACCCCGGCCGTGGATCGCTGGCCGCAGCCGCCTGCAGCCAGCCGCGGATGAGGGACTCGGCGCGGCGCTGGAACTCGTCGCGGCTGCCGTCGTTGACCACCACCGCGTCGGCCAGCGCCGCACACGCGGGCAGATTCTGCGCCTCCGGGTCGGCGCCCTCCAGCTCGCGCCGCTCGAGCGCGTCAAACTGCTCGCGGCTGGCCGGCGCGCGGGCGTCGCCGCGGGCGCGCGCGCGTTCGTAACGCACCTCGGCGGGCGCCTCCACCGCCAGCAGATGAAAGCCGGGCAGCGCGCGCAGCGCGCGCACCTCGTCGGGATGGCGGATCGAATCCACCGCGTAATTGCGCTCGGAGCTGATGCGCGCGCGCGTGCGCACCGCCAGCACGTCGCGTCCGTGCTCGCGCCGCAGCCGGTTGCCGCACTCGATCAGGTTCTCGCGCGTGGCCGGCAGCCCGGCGCGCCCGAGCTCGGCGCGCAACTCGTCGGAAAGCGAGAGGTAATAAAACCCGGCCGCCTTCAGCATGTCCGCCAGCGTGGTCTTGCCGCTGCCGTTGGTACCCGTCAGTCCTATGATCATGGGAAACTACAGAAGTGTAGCGCGGAGCGAAGGGATGCAGGAAGAACTGGTGATGGCGGTGCCGGCGGCCGGGTTGGCGGCCTTGGGCGCGTGGCAGGGCTTGCTGCCCGGCGGCGCGCGGCAGTTGGCGTACATTTTCGAGCCGCGTCACAGCCGCTTTCTGCCGCGCGCGCAGGCCGAAGAGGACCCGGTCTGGAAACAGGTCATCCCCTACGTGGTTCTCCTCAGCGGAGATTCTGTTTTCTGCTACCGCCGCGGCCAGCGCTCCTCGGAGGCGCGTCTGCGCTCGCTGCATTCGATCGGCCTGGGCGGCCACATCCGCCACAGCGACGATAGCCTCTTCGCCGCGCCCGGCTTGCCCGCTTACGAAGCGGCGCTGGAGCGCGAGCTGCACGAGGAGGTCGAGCTCGGAGCCGTGGTGGCGCGCCGGCGGCTGGCCGGACTGCTCAATGACGACAGCAGCCCGGTCGGTCGCGTCCACGTCGGGCTGGTGCACGTGTTCGAGCTGGCCGCCCCGCGCGTGCGGGCCCGCGAGAGCAAAATCGCCGCCGCGCGCTTCATCCCTCTGGATGCTTTGCGCGGCCCGGGCGCGCCGGAAATGGAGACCTGGTCGGCCTTCTGCCTCGCCGGTTGGGAGCGCCTGCAGGCCGAACCCGGCTGGAGCCTCCCAGACTAGCGTCTAGCTCAACTGCCCAAGCGCATGTAGGTGACCTGGGCCACGGCAATGTGCTTGCGCCCGGCGTCGTACAGGTTCACCTCGACCGGACAGAGCGTGCGCCCCAGCTTGATGATGCGCGCCTCCGCCGTCGCATCGGAATGGCACGCGGCCAGGAAGCGTATGTTCATGTCCGTGGTCGTGAGCTTTTCGGCGGCGCCCGTGCGCGTCAGCACGGCGATGCAGGCCACCGTGTCGGCCAGGGTCATGAGCAGCCCGCCGTGGAAGGAATCGAAAATGCCGTCATAGGCGCGCTCGTAGGGCGCGACGAGCGTGGCTATACCCTCGCCCACGGCCGTCAGCCGCAGCTTGAGGAATTGAAAGATGGGGATGACGTCCAGCCGCGCGTGCAGGTCTTGCTCCGTAACCATGCCCTATTTTAAGTGACCGATTACTCGGCGCTCATCTGGCACAGCCGCCAGGAGGCCCCCGGCGCGGCGACGGTGAGGCGAAACGCCTGCCACGTGCCCGCGGGAACCGGGACCGTCACCGGCCCGGCGCCGCCGTTGGTCGCCAGCGGCAGCCAGTGCAGGCCGTCGTGCGAGGCCTCGACGCGCAAGGCGGGAAGCGCGCTGGCCCCGACATCGAGCGCGTGTATGGGACGCGCCGCGCCCAAGCGCAAGGTAAAACTTCCCCCCGGCCGCGTGCTGGCCGGCACGCTCCAGCAGGTGCGGGGATCGTTGTCACTGGCGGCGGGCACCAGTACCGGCGCCGATTCCACCGCCTCCGGCGGGGCGCGGTAGTACACCGCTCCGCCAGCGGCGGCGGCATGCTGCGCCAGCTTTTGCATCCTCTTCCGCATCACCCAGGCCAATCCGGGGCTGGCGGGCGCGGCATGCTTGCGCCGCGCGGCGGCGTTGATCAGGTTCATCAGGTAGAGCCGTGCGCGCGCATCCTGGAAGTGCTGCAGCAGGGGCAGCATGGTCACAGAGACCCAGCCCCGGCCCAAGCGATAGCTGACGAGTGCGTGGCAGCCGCGGTAGCCGTCCTGCTGATTGTGCGCGAACAGCAGCCGCCCGTCCCAGTGGTACAGGTCCAGCCAGGATTCACCGCTGAGATCAAAGCTGAGCCGCGGATGCAACAGCGCGCGTAAATCCGTGTCGGCAGCCAGACCGTCGGTCAGCGGGGGAGCAAAGGCGTCGGCGCCGCAATCGGCCGCGGCGGCGGGGGTGATCAGGGGCGGCGCCAGGGGCCAGTAGGCGTCCAGTCCGGGCGCCGGCGGCTCCAGCAGCAATACCTGCGCGCCCTGGGCCACCTGCTGCCACAGCCATCCGTACTGCGCCACGAGGTTCCCGCCGTCCAGCGCGGGCTGGCCGACCAGCAGCAGGCGTGTGACCGGCGGCAGGGGCGCGGCGACGTTGGCTTCGGCGACAGCGAAGCTGTGCGCGCGCAAAAAGTCGTTCACACCCGCCGACACGCCCAGCGTGGCCACCTGCAACACGCCCCCGAAATCGGCCGCCGCATCGGGCATGGCGCGTAGATGAATGATCTGCACCGATTGCGGCGTGCTCGCCCGCAGCACGTACGCGCCGGGCTGCGGCAGCGAGAGCGGAGCGGCCGCGGCGACGGCTGCGGGGGCAAGAAAGACCTGCTCATCCGCCACGCGTTGGCCCGTGCTGTTCCACAACGTGAGGGCAATGCTATCGCTCGCAGCGCGAGCATCAGGGACGAGGCTGACCAGGCGTGGCTGGAACTGTTGCCCGGCGCTGAAATACGTGGCAGGAACCTGCAGCACGAAGGGATTCGGCCCGTTGTTGCGCCACCGTCCCAGTGCCACCAGGGCCGCCGAGGCCACGATCACCGCCGCGATCAGCGAAAGCCGCATCCGCATACGCAAGCTTCAGTATTCCATACTGAGGGCGCTGCGGACGCAGACCTTGGTAGGTTTGCGCTCACCAAAGCTTTTGACTGAGCGCGGGCGCGTCGCTGACACTACGAGGCTACCGTTTCAGGCTGGCGAGTTGTTGTTGCGCTTGCTCGGCTGTCGCCGTGTTCGGATACTGCGCCTGCAACTGATGGTAGTAGACCGCCGCTTCCTTGGGGTTATAGGTGCGGTCTAAATCCGCCAGCTCGAGCAGGGCCACGGCGCGGGGCAGACTGGGAGAATCCTGCTGCGTGAGGGCCAGCAGCAGCGCATGCGCCTTGGCGAGGTCCCCATTCTGAATGGCAAGATTGGCTAGCGCGTGCTTGGCGGCAACGGCAACGGTAGGATCGGTGGACTTGCCGGCTGCTTCCAGATCCGCCTCCGCCTTCTTGTCCGCCGCGGGCGTCTTCACATCCAGCTCCGCCAGGCCCGCGTAATAACTGGCGAGCTTGCCCGCACTGGTCGAGCCGTACTGATCTGCCACGGCCTCGAACTGCTGGGCGGCAGCACTACCGCGCGCCTGCGCGGTTTTATACGTTATGATTCCGGGCGCCGGAGCAGTCGCCTGCACCGGTGCGTGCAGCGTGTTCATGGCCTGCGCCAGCATGGCGGAGGCCTTTTGGTTGCGTGCCCGGTTCCAGGCAAACACGCCGTAGCCGGCCAGGGCCACAACGACGATGACCACAGCGGTGGCAAAAATGGCTTTTTGATGCTCAAGATAGAACTCGTAAGCAGCATCCATGCCACTTACGAACTCGTCGCTCTTCAGCTCTCTGCGGCTAATTTGGGCCATGGTGGATCGGGGGGATAATGTTTCATCGTAGCTGCCGCGCGGGGGTGCTGTCAATTTTCGGCGCGGGGTCAGGCTGGGGACCCAAGGGCCCAGCCCGACCCCGCGTGCCAGCAGCAAGAACCAGCCACAAGAAAGTTGTACCCTGCCGGGGTGCAATTGCATCCAAGCCTCAGTTGCAAAATTTGAGTGCATCTGGCGCGGGCGGGACGGCCGATTGACAGAACGATTGACAGAAGTGGCGCAGGCCGCTATGGTAAGACGCTTCGGCAGGGCCACGACTTCAGGTGCCAGCCGGGAGGGCGGAATGGATCGCAGAAAGCTGGAACAGTTCCAAAAGAAACTGCTGCAAAAGCAACAAGAGCTCATGCAGGCGGTGGCGCGCAACGAACAGGACGGGCGCGCCGCCGACGAAGAGGCGACCCAGGACATCGCCGATAAGGCGACGAACTCCTACACCAAGGAATTTCTATTCCATCAGAGCAATGCCGACCGCACGCAGTTGCAGTTGGTCAACGATGCGCTTGCCCGCCTGCGTGAGGGCAGCTTCGGCGAGTGCATCGTGTGCGGCGAGGAACTAAATCTCAAGCGGCTCGATGCCGTGCCCTGGGCGGGACTGTGCCTTAACTGCCAGGAAAAGATGGAACAGGGCGTGGTCGCATAGAGCTTGATGGGCGCGGGGCCCCGCGCGGCTGCGCCGCGCGACCCGGCTGAGCGCCAACCTCCAGTCCGGGCCAGGGAGGCGCGCCAAGTCCGCGTGCTATCGCGTGCTATGATGAAGTCCGGCGCAGCACCGGGGCACGCCAAGGAACCTGATGTACCCGTGGGAGGAGCATCTTCAGCGGCAGCAACGATCCCGATAGCCGCCGCCACATGGCGGTGGCGCCCGTAGGAGTCTATCCACTCCTGGTCAGCGTTGTTTGCGCCCTCTTCCCCTCCCCCTGCCGCATCTGCCAAGAAAGGTTGCGCCACGCGCGCCGGCTGCCGGTGTGCACGCGCTGTCTGCAATCGGTTCCCGAATTGACGCTGCCGCCGTGCCGTCAATGCGGCAAGGCGCTTCCGCTGGCGGACGAGAGCGGGGAGCGGATTTGCCTGCATTGCCTCGCCGATCCACCCGACTATGACGGCGCGATTTGCTCTGCCGCCTACAGCGGAGCGGGGCGCGAGCTGATCCACCTGCTGAAGTTCGGCGGCGTGCGGCCGGTGGCGGAATTTTGGGCGCAGCGGATGGCGGCGCTGGCGCCACGCCTGCCGGAGCCGCCCGATCTGGTCGTGCCGGTTCCTCTGGGGCGGCGCCGTCAGCGTGAACGCGGCTTTAATCAGAGCGGCGAGATTGCGCGCCGCCTCGCCGTCGCGCTCGGTTGCGCTTATGGTCCGAAAGCCTTGCGCCGGAGGCAGGAGACGACGCCGCAGTCGGGCTTGCCGCTGAGCGAGCGCGAGCGTAATCTGAGCGGCGCGTTTGCCGCGGATCGGGCTCGCCTCGACGGCCGCTCGGTACTGTTGGTGGACGACGTGCTGACCACCGGCGCCACGGCGCGCGCGGCCGCGCGCGTGCTGCGCCGGGCCGGGGCGCGGCGGGTGATGCTGGCGGTGGCGGCGCGCACCGAGTTGGAGTTTCAGACTCAGATGGGGGCAGTGGCATGAGCACGGTGGCTCCCCCGGCGCCGCTGTTGCGCCCGGTTCTGGTGCTCAATGCCACCTACGAGCCGATCAACGTCTGCGCGGCGCGGCGCGCCCTGGTGCTGGTGCTCAAGGGGACGGCGCGGACCGAAGAAGTACACTCGAGCTACTTCCGCAGCAGCCGCAACCGCATCCCCGTGCCCTCGGTGATCCGCTTGCTCGACTATCGCCGCATCCCGCATCGCACGCGCGCCCTCTCGCGCAAGAACATCCTGTTGCGCGACCACAACACGTGCCAATACTGCGGCACCGTCTGCCCGGCGCAGGCGCTGACGCTCGATCACGTCGTGCCGCGCTCGCGCGGGGGCAAAAGCGCCTGGGAAAACCTGGTGGCCTGCTGCCGCGGTTGCAACCATCGCAAAGGCGATCAGTTGGCCGGCGAGGCGGGCATGCGCCTGCTGCGCGACCCGCAGCCGTTCAGCTTGCACACCAGCCGCCATCTCATCCGCATGATGGGCCGCAGCGACGAGCAGTGGCGCAAGTACCTGTTCTTCTGAGCCCCATGGACCACCTCTTCTCGCCCTGGCGCTACCAGTACATCCGCGAGGCCCGCAGCGGCGGCGAAGGCGGCAGCGAGAAGTGCGTGCTGTGCCACGAACTCGCGGGCGGCAGCGACGAGCGCAATCTGGTGGTGTTGCGGGCGCAGCACAATGCCATCTTGCTCAACCGGTTTCCCTATACCAGCGGGCACATGATGATCCTGCCTTACGCCCACTGCGCCACCCTCGCCGAATGCGGAGCCGCGGCACGCACGGAAATGATGGAGCTGGCGGCGCGCGCCGAGCAGGCGCTGCGCGCCGAGTACCAGGCGCAGGGATTGAACGTGGGATTGAACCTGGGGGAAGCCGCCGGCGCCGGCATTGCCGGGCACTTGCATCTGCACGTGGTGCCGCGCTGGGGTGGCGACGCCAACTTCATGAGCGTGATCGGGGAAACGCGCGTGCTGCCGGAGGCCCTGAGCGACACCTATACCCGCCTGCGGCGGGCCTTCAGTTCCCGTCCCAGCGTTTGAACAGCAGCGCGGCATTGGTGCCCCCGAAGCCGAACGAGTTCGAGAGCACGTAGCGGATCACGCGCTTCCGCAACTGGTTGGGCGTGTAGTCGAGGTCACAATCCGGGTCGGGGGTCTCGTAGTTGGCCGTGGGCGGCACGGTCTGGTGCTGCAGCGCCAGCACGCTGATGCCGGCCTCGAGTCCGCCCGCTCCCCCCAACAGATGCCCGGTCATGGACTTGGTCGAGCTGATGGCGACCTTGTAGGCGTGCTCGCCGAACAGGCGCTTGATGGCCGCGGTCTCGAACTTGTCGTTGTAGGGGGTCGAGGTCCCGTGCGCATTGATGTAATCCACTTCCCCGGGCGCGACGCCAGCGTCGGCCAGCGTCTGTTGCATGGCGCGGTAGGCGCCGTCGCCGGTGGCCTCCGGCATGGTGATATGGAAAGCATCCGCGCTCATGCCGTAGCCGGTGACTTCGGCCAGGATGGTGGCGCCCCGGCGCCGGGCGAACTCGAGTTCCTCCAGGATCAGGATGCCGCCGCCCTCGCCGATGACAAAGCCGTCGCGGTTGAGATCGAAGGGCCGGCTGGCATGCTCGGGATCGTCGTTGCGCGTGGAAAGCGCCGTCATCGAGGCAAAGCCGGCCACGCTGAGCGGGGTGATGGCGGCTTCGGCACCGCCGGCGATCATGGCGTCGGCGTAGCCATGCTGAATCAGCCGGAAAGCGTCGCCCAACGAGTGCGCGCCCGAGGCGCAGGCGGTGCAGGCGGCCGAATTGGGCCCTTTGGCGTTGTAGCGGATGGAGATGTGCCCGGCCGCCAGGTTCACGATCGTGGCGGGAATGAAAAACGGCGACACGCGCCGCGGCCCGCCCTCCACCAGGTTGGTGTGCTCGCGCTCGATGACGTCGAATCCGCCGATGCCGCTGCCCACGTGTACGCCCACGCGCGGCGCCAGCTCGTCATCCACCTGCAGCCCGGAAGCCGCCATGGCCTCGGCCGCCGCCGCCAGCGCGAATTGAATGAAGAGCCCCATCTTCTTGAGCTCTTTTTTCTCGATGAACTGGAATGGGTCGAACCCTTTGACCTCGGCGGCAAAGCGGCACTTGTAGGCAGAGGCGTCGAAGCGGGTTATGGGCGCAATGCCACTGTGCGCGGCCAACAGACCCTCCCAGGTCCGGGCCGCGGTCAGGCCTAACGCCGACACCAGTCCGATGCCGGTGACCACCACGCGCCTTCGCTCTGGCAGGGCTGGACCGCGGGTCCCAGCCCTGCCGAGCGTAAGCG
>JBOGKL010000095.1:0-7968 GCA_050745525.1 Terriglobales bacterium
TGCCGAGCGGGCACCTCAAGGTGCTCGACTTCGGGCTGGCGCGGCTGTCGGACGCGGCGCTGGCGGAAGCGGCGACCATCGCCGGCGATGCTGGGCTGCTGACGTCGCCCGGCGCGGTGCTGGGCACAGCGCCCTACATGTCGCCCGAACAGGCCCGAGGCGAGGCGCTCGATGCGCGCTCGGATATTTTCAGCTTTGGCGCCGTGCTGTACGAGATGGCGTCAGGACGCGGGGCCTTCACGCGGGCCAGCTCGGCGGAGACCGTGTCGGCCATTCTCAAGGAGGAACCGGCGCAGATGGGACAGCTTCCGCCCGAGCTGGGACGCGTCGTCACCCGGTGCCTGGAAAAGGACGCGGACCTGCGCTATCAGTCCGCCGCCGATCTGCGCAGCGAGCTGAAGCGGTTGAAGCGCAGCTCGACCTCGGGAGTGACGGCCGCGATTCCGGCGGCAAAAAAGTCCACCCCCTGGCGCGCGATCGCGGTGGCCGCCGCTCTCGTGGTCATCGCCGGCATAGGCTACTGGAAGCTGGCGGGCTCTGCCGCTCCGGCGGCGCCCGCCGCGCTCCGCTTCCGCCAGCTCACGTTTAGCGGCGATGTAGTCGACGCGGCGATTTCACCCGACGGCCGCTTCCTGGCCGAGGTCCACATTGATCCGGCCGGCACCTCGCTGCATTTGCTGTCAATCGCCAACGGGAGCGACGTAGAGATTGTCCCGCCCGGCAATGGATGCTGCCAGGACCCCACGATTGCGCCCGATGACAGCGCCGTGTACTTTGTCGCCAACGGAACGCTGGAATCGGTACCGGTGCTGGGCGGCGCCGTCCGCGCTGTCGTCGGTTCTGTGTGCAGCGGTGCGGGGTTTTCGCCCGACGGGAGCCGGATTGCCTACATCGTCAGATTCGGGAATACGCTCACGCGGCTCATGACGGCCGCACCGGATGGCTCGCAAGCGCGGGAAGTTTCGCAGAGCACGCCCGGAACCGATTACGACGGCCTGTGCTGGACCGATGATTTCAATCCTGGCGCGCCCGCTTGGTCACCCGATGGGCGCGAGCTTGCGATCGCCATCGGAACTCTGGCAGGGAACGGACTGCCGGGGGTTGGCGTCATTCCGGCTGCCGGCGGCAAAGCAACGCTGTTGGCCGCGGGGGTTTTTAACGGCATTTCGAACATCGCCTGGCTACCGGGCGGCCATGGTCTGGTAGCGAGCGCCCCCAGCGCGTACGGCGGACCGTCAGAGATCTGGCGGCTTGCCTGGCCTGGCGGCGAGCGCACGCAACTCACCAGCGATTTGCAAGGCTATTCCAACGTGACCGCGGCGGCGGGCGGCGCGCTGGCGCTGCTGCACAGTAACCCGCAGGCGTCCGTCTGGGTGCAGGCGAAAGCGGGCGGCGATTTCACCCAGTTACCCGGTGGCGGAACGGACCAGGACGGCTTTGGTGGCGTGGCCTGGACGCCGGCGGGGAAGCTGCTCAGCGTGCGCGATTTCAGCGGCAATTTCCAGCTCTGGATCGAAGATGCCGACGGCTCCCAAGCGCGTGCGCTGACGCTGACCGGGGTGCCCCACACCGTCTTCGCCCCCGCCGTCGCGCCCAACGGCCAGATCTTTGTCAGCGCGCAGGAGCAGGGCCAGTTCCGCATCTGGCGCGCCGATGCCGACGGCAGCCATGCTGAGGCACTGACCGCCCCCAACGGGGCTGCAGGGAGTGTGGCCCTTATTCGCAATGGTTCCGAGGTCGCCTACATCCACGAGGACAGCAAGGGCAACCAGGAGATCTGGGAGGTTCCGGTTGCGGGCGGTCCGACCCAGCCCCTGTGGAAAGGGTTCGTGGGTTACAACGCCAACAACGCTTCGCCGGACGGCAAGCGGCTATTGGAAGCGAGCAGACCCAGCTACGTGCTACTGCAGATCGGGGATGACGGCAAGGTGGTCCAGGTCACACCGCTCAAGTTGGACTCGAAGACCATGTTGTCCTACTACCGCTGGACGCCCGACGGGCGAGCCATTACCTACATTCATCGCCAGGGCTCGGTGGATAACATTTGGGCTTTCCCGCTCAACGGCGCCAAGCCCTACGCCCTCACCCACTTCACCAGCCTCGGCATTAGCGGCTACGGCTATTCCCGCGATCAGCGCTTGGCCGTCAGCCGCGGCAGCCAGAACACGGACGTGATCTTGGCGACAGGCTTGGGAAAATCAAAAAAATAGCGGACGGCTTCTATTGATCTCGGGCACCCAGCGCGGCTTGGGCCGCCGGCGCCTGAGCGCACAGCCCCGGCTCCGCTACAAAAAAAAGCGGGCACGGCGTCGCTGCCATGCCCGCAGAGTTTTAGTGTGACTGCGGTTACCTTTTGCCGGGCGCGATGGCGTCCTTGACTGCCTTGGCCACGCGGAATTTCACCACCGTTTTGGCGGGAATCTTGATGGCTTCGCCAGTTTGCGGGTTGCGTCCGATGCGCGCCTTGCGGTTCTGCTTCACCAGCTTCCCGAGACCGGGAAGGGTGAACTGGCCGCTTTTCTTGGTCTCCTTGACGGCCAACGCGGCTAGTGCGTCCAGATATTGCGCGGACTCTTTCTTGTTCAGGCCAGTAGCTTCGGCCATGCTGGAAACAATCATTGTCTTGGTCAGAGCTGCCATGCATCCTCCTCCGGAAGGGTACGAAAACCAAGGTGATTGTACACGAGGAGGGGCTAAAAGCGGCACTGACAAGGGAAAATTTTAACTTGACTCCGGATGGAGTCTGTACCAGGAGGCCAGAGGGCGCGTATCTCGCTGCCCTGGTAGAGCGCCTCGTAGCCTTGCTCGGAGCGGGAAATACTGTAACGGGGCGTAATGAGCCAGCCGGAAATCGCCTCGGCCAGGAGCTCGATGTGGAGGCGGCGCCAGCCGTCGCAGAGGGTCACCGGACCGGGCGGAAGCTCGCCCAGCCAGTCGAGGCGAGAGCGGCGGCCGGCATGGAGCAGGCCGCGGTCGGGGGCATCCGGGGCCAGGAGGTTGAAGACCCAGGCCAGCCCCAGGCGGGCCGAGGCGGGGAGGCCGTCCAGTTCGCAGGCGACGGTATCGCTACGTAAGCGAATGCACTTGCTTACTGCGCCCGAGCGCATCTGGAGCAGGCCGTCCTTTCTTCCGTCGGGGAAGGTGACGATGTCGTAGGGGGCGCGGTCGGGAATGCCATCGAGGTAGAGGCGGGCGCCGTTGGGGGCGCAATCGTCGTAGCGCAGGCGGGAGGCCAGATCGGCCGTGGGCGCCGAGGCCTCGCCGGGCAGTTGGCCGGGGTTGACGGCGGCGCCGGAGCGGATCTCGTCGTGGTAGGGCTCGGGACGGCGCTCAATGGAGTTGATGAGGTTGGCATGGGCGGCCAGGGCATCGAGCTCGAGCACGGTAGCGCCGTCGGCGGGAGCGAGGAGCAGACGCAACTGGGACGAGCGCATCTCGACGAGCTCGCGTCCCGTACAGAGCAAATCGAAGCGGCGCCGGCGGGGGGCGGGGGCGAGCTGCTCGAGCTGCGCATCGGCGGCGAGAAGGTTGGCGAAGGCGACCTGGCGCAGGTGGGGCGAGTAGACGCCTCCGAACCATCCGTGCCAGTAGACGTCGTTGCATTGGGCGGCCAGCAGATGGTCGCGCGCGGACTGCGCGGCGGGGCTCGCGGACGCGGCAAACTCGCGCCAGCGGGTGGTGAGATCGAGCTGGGACTTGTGCAGCAGGTTGGCTTCGCTGTACTTGGTCAGAAATCCACGCCAGGCGGGGCTGCCCGCCCAGCGCATCATCTCGGGATAGGAGGCCGAGGGGATGTAGACGAGGCCTTGGGCGGCATGGTGGTCGAGGTAGTCGCTGAGGCGAACGGTGCGGACCCGATCCTGGCTGGCTTCGAGGGCGTCGAGGAAATCGCGCAACCAGCCTTCGGCGTAGACGTGCCTGGCGGTATGGGGCCAGCTTCCGAATTTTTCCAGATCATCGCCCATGGTGAGCAGGCTGCCCGCGTGCAGGCCGGCCGCGGCGGAGAGGAACTCGAGGCCCTCGGCGACGGGGCGGAAAGGGAGGGCCTGGCGCAAAAAATAGTTGGACGGGATGACGGCAACGGTGCGGCCCTGGGCCTCGGTCAGCCAGTATCCATGCAGGCCGGAGGCGGGTACGCCGGCGGCCTGCAAGTGGCTGTCGTCCAGGAGCACGTAGGCGAGACCAGCTTCGGCCAGTACGGCGGGCAGATCGGGTTCCCAGACGCGCTCGGCCAGCCAGGCGCCGCGCGGGGCGGCGCCGAAATGCTGCTCGAGCGAGGCGCGCAGGCGGGCTAGCTGTTCTTGCTGGTCGGCGGGTCGAAGAGCGGCCAGAATCGGCTCGTAGTAGCCGCCGCCGAGGAGCTCGAGGCGGCCGGAGGTGTGCAGGCGGCGCAGAAGGTCGAGGTAATCGGGGTGGCGCTGGGCGAGCCAGTCGAGCAGGAAGCCGGTGAAGTGGAGGTTGAGATGGAACCAGGGGCGCTCGGCGGCGGCTTCGAGGAAGGGAAGGTAGGCGGAGGCATAGGCCTGCTCGATGACGTCATCGAAGTTGCCCACCGGCTGATGCGCATGGAGCACGAGCGCGAGGGCCAAGGGCATGGTTATAAGCTAGCAGCAAACGCACGTGATGCCCGGCCCCCGCTCTGGGGTCTATTAGAAGTTGAACGTGCCGCCGATGACGACGCGGGCGTGGGTGGGGCCGGTGGTCGCGAAGGCGGTGTGAATGAGGTCAACTTCTATCAAACGGATGGAGGCCCAGCGGGTGATGTTGAGCTTCAGGCCGGCGCCGGCCTGCCAGGAGAAGGCGGAAAAGCCGGTCGAGCTAGTGGTGTTTGGCGAGATGGTTTGCTGAGCCAGGTGGGCGTAGCCGAACAGGATGTCGGCGTAGGGGTCAAAGACGCGGTGCGGCATGTCGAACTCGGGACCGAACAGGTAGGTCCATTCCGTGCTCTTCACGCTGGTGGCGAGCAGGGAAGTCGAGCCGGAGGCGCGGCCGACATCGGCGACGATCTTGAGCCCGGCGGCGCGGCGGGGGAGGGGGCGCCATCCGGCGCGCAGGTCCCAGCCGTCAAGGCCGATCTGGCTGGTAATGTGCTGCCAGCCGAAACCGATACTGAAGGGCATGGGCGCCGTGGTGCCGGGACCGATGGTCATGGTCGGGGTCACGCCCATACGCCCGGCGGGAACACCGGCGGCACTGGGGGGCGGCAGCAAGTTGGGGTTGGTGTAGGGAGAGCGGTTCAACTCGGCAACGAGCGGGGTGGAGACGCGCGTGGGGCGGATGTGGCCGGCGAGCACGTCCTGCCAGTACTGGTGCGGGTACATGGCGTGGTTGGCGGAATCATCAGGCTGGACGATGGCGCCGTTAATGTTCACGCCGGCGAAAACGCCGCGGCTGCGGGCGTAGGCGACGACTTCGGCGCGCATGGAGGCATCGGTGGACGCTTCCATGCGGCGGCCAATGGGCCCGGCGGCGGCGGCGGCCGACACGCCCAGGCGGACTTTGTTGTTGAGCATGCTGACGAGGCCGGAGCGATGCTGGAAGACGACGAGCAAGTCGGCGGATTCCACTCCGATCTGAAAGCCGAGGCTGGCGCCGCCGATGGTGACGAACATGGGCGCGCTCCAGCCGCGCATGCCGGGAGCGGGCATGGGAGGCGCGCCAGGAGGTTCGGGCGTGCCCGGCGCGGGCGGGGCAACCTGGGCGGCGGCGGTGCCGGGAGCGGGCGGCGGCGTGGGGTTGTTACGGCACATGGCAATGCCCTTGCCGTATCCGCCGCCAATGCCGAAGGCCATGGTCTTGTAGCCGGGAATGATCATGACGCACTGCCCGGTGCGCAGGATTTGCTTGGGGATCTGGCTGCCCGCCCCCTCGAAGGCGGAGCGGAAGATCGCGGTCGCGCGCTGCACGCGCTGGATGTCGAGGGTGCGATCCGACTGTGCATGCGCGGAGAGGGCACCCAAGCTCGCCAAAAACACTGCCGCGAAGAGCGCGCAGCACACCCGGCCTATCAGTTGTCTGGACATATTCGCTCCCTACGACAGGTACTGAAGCACAGTGGCTTCCGGCTGTTGCATGGGCTCGCGCCTGCCAAACAGGCCTATGTTCTAATGAAGGGGGAAGAAAGGAGCGCGCCATGGCGGATAACCCATTGAAGCTGAAGCGAGTGCATCACCTTGAGTTCTGGGTCGGCAACGCCAAACAGGCCTCGTTTTTTTACCGCAACGCGATGGGTTTTTCCCAAACCGCCTACACCGGGCTGGAGACGGGCAATCGCCAAGCGACCGGTTACGTGCTGGAGCAGGGGCGGGCGCGGTTTCTGCTCACCACGCCACTGACGGCGAACAGCGCGGCGGCGGAGCACATCCGGCAGCATGGCGATGGAGTACACGACATTGCCTTCGAAGTGGACGACGCTGACGCGGCCTTTGCCGCCGCCGTCGCGCGCGGCGCCAAGCCCGCCGTCGAGCCGCACGACTGGGAAGATGCCGTGGGCGTGGTGCGGCACGCCGCCATTCACACCTACGGAGAGACACTGCACTCATTCATTTCGCGCAACGGATACTCGGGGCCGTTTCTGCCCGGCTACCGCAAGACCGAGATCCGGGCGCAGGACAAGGGCATTCTGCGCATTGATCACGTGGTCGGGAACGTGGGGCTGGGGGAGATGAACCAGTGGGCGGACTGGTACAGCAAGGTGCTCGGGTTCAAGCGCTTCCTCAGCTTCGACGACAAGGACATCTCGACCGAGTACAGCGCGCTGATGAGCGTCGTGATGGCGGATGACTCCGAATCCATCAAGTTCCCCATCAACGAGCCGGCGCCCGGGCGCAAGAAGAGCCAGATTGACGAGTACCTGGAGTGGTATGGCGGGCCGGGCGTGCAACACATCGCGCTGCAGACGCGCGACATCGTGGCCACGGTGCGGGCGCTGCAAGGGGACGGGGTCGAGTTTTTGCGGGTGCCGGACACCTACTACGAGCTGCTGCCGGAGCGGATGGGGAAGATCAACGAATCGCTGCCGGAGCTGAAACAGTTGGGGGTGTTGGTGGACCGCGATCTGGACGGCTACTTGCTGCAGATTTTCTCGAAACCGGTGGAGGACCGTCCAACGCTGTTTTTCGAGATCATCGACCGGCACGGATGTCGCGGGTTCGGGAAAGGGAACTTCCGGGCGCTGTTTGAGGCGATCGAGCGCGAGCAGGCCGTGCGCGGGAACTTGTAAGGAGGGACGACGATGCCGGTCTATCATCGCCTGGGGCAACTTCCGGCCAAGCGGCACAGCATTTTCCGGCAGGCGAACGGGTCACTGCACCCGGAGGAGTTGATCGGCAATCACGGGTTTACCGGACCCGCTTCGCTGCTCTATCACCTGCACGCGCCGACGCGGGTGACCGCGATCCGGCCGCTGTGCACGCTGGCGCTGCGGGCCGATCCGGACCCGACGTTCCGGCACCGGCACTTCAAGACCGGGCAGATGGCCGCCACCACGAGCCCGACGCTTGACCGGCAGCCGATCCTGTTCAACGCCGACGTGACCATGAGCTTCGTGCGGGCGACGCGCCCGGACGCGTTCTTTTACCGCAACGCCTCGGCCGACGAGCTGGTCTATATCAGCGAAGGGGAAGGAAGGGTGGAGTCGCTGCTGGGGACGCTGGCGGTGCGGCGGGGCGATTACGTGGTGATTCCGCGCGGGATCCTGCACCGCTTCGTGTTCGAGGGGGAACTGCGCTGCCTGGTGATCGAGAGCGCGGGCTACATCCGCACACCGCGGCGCTACCGCAACGAGTTCGGGCAGCTGCTGGAGTCGGCGCCGTATTGCGAGCGCGATTTTCGCGCGCCCGAGGAGCTGCCTGTACACGACGAGCAGGGTGCGTTCCCGATGGTGATCAAGAAGGGCGAGCAGGTGGAGGAGGTCACGCTCGACCACCATCCGTTGGATGTGGTGGGGTGGGACGGGTACTACTATCC
>JBOGKL010000096.1:0-21552 GCA_050745525.1 Terriglobales bacterium
GCGCGCGAGCGCGCCGTGGTCATCGGCAACGGCGTTGCCCTGCCTCCCAGTGTCCCCACGCCCCGGCTGCGCCGCCAGGAGCGGGAAGCGCTGGGACTGCCGCCCGCGGCCACCGTCTTCACCACCGTGGCCATGGTGCATGCGGCCAAGGGATGGCGCACTTGGCTCGCCGCCTGTACCTCGATCGCCGCCCAGCGCCCCGGCGCACTGTTTGTCTGGGTGGGCGGAGGCGACGAGCTGGCCGCGCTGCAGCGGGGGGTCGAGGCTTCTCCCGCCCGCCGCCAATTCCTGCTGCCCGGCACCCGCAACGATGTCTCCCGCTGGCTCGCCGCCAGCGATATCTTCCTGTTCCCCTCGCACGAAGAAGCCCAACCCACCGCCGTTCTCGAAGCCATGGCCGCCGGCCTGCCCATCATCGCCACCTCCGTGCCCTCGATCGCCGAGGTCCTCGGCGGCTGCGGACGCCTGGTCCCGGTTGAAGATGCCCCGGCGCTGGCCGCCGCCGGGCTCGACTGGAGCGGGCCCGGCTGCGCTGCTGCCGCTGCGGGAGCGACCGCCGCGCGCCGGCGCGCCGAGCAAACGCTAGGCGAATGCAGTTGGCGGCAGCGCCTCCTCGACTTATATGAGGATGTCCTTGCCCACTGAACCCACACCGCGGCGGGTCCTGATCGTGGAGTTCTTCTCCCGCGGTGGCCTCATTCACTACACGCTGCAACTGGCCCGCGCCATGGCGGCCGAGACCGACGCGGCCGAAATCGTGATGCTGACGGCCAAGCGCCCGGAAGCGCCTGCCCCCGCCGGCGTGCATTACCTGAACCGGCTATCCACGTGGAACCCGCACCGCCAGCCGCGCTGGCTGCCGCGGCGGCTGGTGCGCGTCGCGCGCGGACTGATCTACGTCTGGGTCTGGATGCAAGTACTGCGTGCGGTGCGCCAGCAGCATCCGCGACTGGTGCTGCTGCGCGATCTGGAACACCGCTGCGACGGGTGGTTCGTGCGCCGGCTGCATCGCTGGTGCCGGCGCCAACAGCCGCCGGTGGTGCTGGCCGATGTTTGGGATAACGTCGAGCCGTTTGAGCGCTACCGTGGCCGGCGTGTGCTGCGCCGCCTGCATTGGCGGCTGGGCCTGGCCGCCGCCTTTGATGCCGTATTCGTTCACGGAGCCGCGCTGTCGGCGCAATTCGCTGATCTGACTGGGCGCCGCGCCTGTACGATTCCGCACGGCAACCAGGACTGGATTGCCGAGCAGGCCGGTCCGGATCCACGCCTTGACGAGTGCCTCCATCTTCCTCCCGGTCCGCCCCTGGCCATGCTCTTCGGCGCGCTGAGCACCTACAAAGGCGTTGAGATCCTGCTGGCAGCCATGGCCGCGCTCGAGCCCGCGCAGCGGCCTTTGCTGCTGATTGCCGGCATGCCCACGGCCGTCTCCCAGGTCGGACCCTGGCAGCGCATGGCGCGCGAGCACAACCTCGAACCCTGGCTGCGCTGGGACCTGCGCTACGTGCCCACGCCGGATATCGCTTGGTACTTTCGTCGCGCCGATTGGGTGGTGCTCCCCTATCGCCGCGCTTCGCAAAGCGGGGTGGGGCATCTGGCGCTTACCTTCGGCAAGCCACTGCTGGTGACGGCCACGGGCGGGCTGCCCGAGCTCATCGAGGGCAACGGCATTGTTGTCCCTCCCGAGGATGCCTTCGCCCTGGCGCACGCCATGGCCCGGCTGGCGCGATCGCCGGAACTGCGCCGGCGCTGGGGGCAGCGCTCGGCCGAGCTGGCGCGCAGCCACCACGCCTGGGGCCCGATTGCGCGTACGGTGCTGCGGGCCACGGTTCCCGATCTGCTCTCGCCGGCCGCAATTGCTACCAAGGCGGTGAGCGCCCCAGCAAGCGAGAAGGCCAGAGGGGGCATCAGAGCGCGAGGGCGGATGCGCGGCGGCGTCCGCACGCCACCGCTATGACTGTCGCCTATATCTTCTCCCGTTACCCGCTGCTGAGCGAAACCTTCATCTTGCGGGAAATGTGGCAGCTCGAGCGGCAGGGGCATCGGCTCCTCATCTGTCCGCTGCGGCGCGTCCCGGGCCGGCATCACGTCCGCGTCGAGCAGATGCGGGCGCCGGTGTTCTGGGCGCCCTGGTTCCCCTGGCGCGCGCATGCGTACTGGCTGCGCCGGCGTCCGCGCGTGTATCTGGCCACCTTGGCGGAAACGCTGTGGCGCAACCGCGGCGACGCCCGGCTGTGGCTGGGGGCGTTGGTGTATTGGGGCAAGGCGGTGGCCATCGCGCGCCATGTCCAGGCCCAAGGCGTCACCCATGTGCACGCGCACTACATCACTCACCCCGCGCTGACCGCTTACGTCGTGCGCCGCCTCACCGGCATCCCCTATACCTGCACCGTGCATGCGCACGATATTTTTTGCCACCGCGCCATGCTGCCCGAGAAATTGCGCGCGGCGCAGGCCGTCGTCGCCATCAGTGAGTTCAACCGCGCCTGGCTTGAGCGCGCCGTCGGGCTGCCACGCTCTCCGATCCCCGTCGTGCACTGCGGCATCGAGTGGGCCAACTACGCCTCCCTCGCCAGCGAGCGTGGCAGCCTGCGTAGCGCGCCGCGCGACGCAGGGCCCCCAGGGACGAGGGCTCTTCGCCTCCTCACCGTCGGCTCTCTCCAAGCCTACAAGGGCCACCGCTATCTCATAGACGCCTGCGCCCGCTTGCGCACCTCCGGCGTCGTCTTTGTCTGCCGCATCGTCGGCGGAGGCCGCCTCTACCCCCGCCTGCAGCGTCAAATCCTGCGCCTGCAACTGGGCGCCTGCGTCAACCTCGACGGCGCGGCCGTCGAAAGCGAAGTGATGGCGGCCCTGGCTTGGGCGGATGTGTTTGTTCTCCCCAGCATCTGCATGCCCAACGGCAAGACCGAAGGCGTGCCCGTGGCCCTGATGGAGGCCATGGCCTCCGGCCTGCCTGTCGTCGCCAGCCGCCTCTCGGGGATTCCCGAACTCGTCGTCCACAACCGCAACGGCCTGCTGGTGCCCGCAGGCGATGCCGCGGCCCTGGCCGCCGCCATCGCCCGTTTGCAAGACCCCGACCTGCGCCGCCGGCTCGGGGAAAACGGCAGCGCCGACGTCCATGCCGGCTTCGACCTCGCCACCAATGCGGCGCGCCTGGCGCAGGTGTGGGCGGAGGTGGCGCCCATCTCCGCTGAGGTCGCGGCATGATGGCAGTGCTGGCGGGTGGCGCGTTGCTGGGCAGCCTGGCCGTGCTCGCGGCCATCTGGGTGGGTTATCCGGCCGCGGTGGCGCTATGGGCGAAGCTGCGCCCTTACCGCCTGCGCGCCACCCCGCTCGACGCCCCGGCCGGGGACTGGCCGCGGGTCAGCGTCATTGTCGCCGCCTACAATGAGGCCGAGCATATGGCCGCGCGCATCGCCAACCTGCGCGCCCAGGATTATCCGACCGAGCGGCTTGAGATCCTCGTCTGCGAAGACGGCTCGACCGACCGTACCCTGGCTGTTCTGGAGGCGCTCGAGCCCGCCGCCGTGCCCGTAGGCGTGCTCTCCGCTCCGCACCGCATGGGCAAAGCGGCGGCGTTGAACCGCGGCGCCGCCGCCGCCAGGGGCGAGATTCTTGTCTTCACCGATGCCAACAACAGCTTTGCCCCGCAGGCGCTCCGGCACCTGGTGGCCCCGTTTGCCGATGCCGGCGTGGGCGCCGTCACCGGCCGCAAAACCGTGGCCGAGCGCCACGGCATGGGCGGTGGCGAGGGCGTCTACTGGCGCTACGAAGGCTGGCTCACAGCGCGGGAAAGCGCCGCCGGAGGCACAGCCACCGCCTTCGGCGAGGCACTCGCCGTGCGCCGCAGCCTGTTCCGCCCGCTGCCCACCGAGGTGCTCATCAACGATGATCTCTTCCTCGGCCTGGCCGTGCTGGTACAGCGGCGGCGGCTGCTGGTGGCGCCGCACGGGCTGTCGTGGGAGATGGGATCCGCCGATGCCGGATCGGAGTGGGAGCGGCGCCGGCACGCCGCCGTAGGCCTGCTGGCCGCGCTCACCTCGGTGCGCCGGCAGGTAGGACGGTTATCGCCGTCCGATGCCCTCAAGCTCGCCTTTCACCACATCCTGCGCTCGACCTCGGCGCTGTGGGTGCTGCTGGCTCTCCTCGCCGCCCTGACCCTGGCCGCCGCGCCCGCCCCCGCCGCGCTGCACGTGCTCGCCGCCGTGGTGCTTGCCGGCTTTGCCTGGAGCGGCATCGGCGCCCTCACCCATCGCTTCGGTCTGCGGCTGGGGCGCGCCGAAGCGCCGTACTTTTTCTGCCTGGCGGTGGCCGCCGCCGCCGTCGGCATCTTCTGCGGCTGGCGGCGCAGCGAACCCGCGCAGTGGCGCCGGGTGAAGCGTGCCGTCGCGCCGCCGCCTATCATCGAACCCGACGCGGCCTCCGCCCCCTCGCCCGGCGCGCCCGCCCACTGCGGCGGCATCCTCAACGGACTGCTGTGGGCCTCAAGCTCGTTCCTGCTCGGCAAGCTGCTCGTTTTCGGGTCGGTGGTGGCGTTGGCCCGGATACTCGCGCCCAAGGCTTTCGGCGAGGTCGCTCTCGCCACCTCCACCGTCATCGTGCTCGAGATCCTGGGCACGTTCGGACTCACCAGCGCCCTCATCTTCGAGGAGCGCGCGGCCGAGGCGGCCGCCAATATCTGTTTCTGGATCACGCTCGGCACTTCGTTTCTTGAGTTTGCCGCCGCCTGGCTGCTCGCCCCCTGGCTGGCGCTGTTCTTCCGCGAACCGGCCCTGGCGGGCATGATCCGCGGCCTGTCCATCTCGCTGCCGCTGCTGGCGCTGGGCAACACGCACGACTTCGTCTTGCGGCGGCGGCTGGCCTTCCGCACCAAGTTCCTGCCCGACATCGGCCAGGCCTTCATCAAGGGTTTGGCTGCCATCGTGCTGGCGCTGCTCGGATTCGGCGCCTGGAGCCTGATCTGGGGCCAGGTACTGGGCACCATCGCCGCCACCGGCCTGCTCTGGGCCGTCGTGCCCTGGCGCCCGCATCGCGGATGGGACGGCGAAGTGTTCTGGCGCATGGTGCGTTACGCCAAGCACATCTATTTCCTCGACGGCTCCAGCGTGCTGCTGGCCAACCTCGACAACGTCACCATCGGCCGGATGTTGAGCGACACACTGCTGGGCTTCTACACCCTCGCCTTCCGCCTGCCCGAGGTGATCCTGCTCAGCGTGCTCAACGTCGTCACGCGCGTCACCTTTCCCGGCTTCAGCCGCCTGCAACACGACCCGGCGCAAATGCGGCGCACGCTGCTCGACACCGCCCGCTACACCACGCTGCTGACACTGCCGCTGGCCGCCGGCATGGGCGTGCTGGCGCCGGCGGTGATCTACGGCATCTACGGCAAGGACTGGGGCCCTTCCATTCCGGTGCTGGAAGTGCTGGCGCTCTACGGCGGCATTCGCTGTCTGATTCACAGCTTCGGCGACGGCTACAAGGCCGTGGGCCGTCCCGATGTGCTCACGCGCACCACCACGCTCTGGTGGATCGTGCTGCCGCCCAGCCTCATCCTGGGCGCGCGCTGGGGCGGCATCGTGGGCGTGGCCTGGGGCGAGGTCATCTGCCGCACGGCCATGACCATGCTGCACGTCTACCTGGTCAACCGCTATCTGCGCATCCGGCCGGCGGCGCTGCTGCGCTGCTTTGCCCCGGCGCTGGAAGGCACCGCGATCATGACGGCGGCCCTGTGGCTGGCGCTCCCGCTGGCGCGCGGCCTGGCTCCGCGCGTCGAGCTGGCGGCGCTGGTGCCGTTTGGCGCCGCCGTGTATTTTGCCGCGATCTTCCTGCTGCATCCCCCTGTGGCGCGCTTGACCCTGCAGCACTTGCGTCCGGCGCGCCGCGCCGGCGCGCAGGCGGCCGCGCCCGCCTCCGAGGTGGCGGCATGAGCGCCACCACGCTCCCGGCGCCGCCGGCGCCCTCCGCCGCGCCCTGGACCGAGCTCGAACGCGACTGGAAGCTGCTGGTGCGCTGCAGCGAGAACGTGAATCCGTTCCTGAGCTGGGAGTGGCTTCACGCCTGGGCTTCCCAACTGCCCTCCAGCGTGCGCCCGCGGGTCCTGGTCGAGCGCTTTCCCAGTGGCGCCCTGGCCGGCCTGCTGGCGCTTCAGTTGCGCCGCCGCCAGGGCTGGCGCCAGCTCGAGTTTTTAGGTCACGGCAGCGGCGCCGACGACCTCGATTGCCTGCTGCACCCGAACGCTCCGCCCCACACCGCCGCGCGCCTGCTCGCCGCCGCGGGCGCCCAGCCTGGCTGGAGCCTGCTGCGGCTGGAGTCGGCCGCCGCCGACGGTGCCTTGGCCGCCTCTTGGCCGCGCGCCTTCGCCCCCGCCCACCGCCGCACCGAAGGCGCCGAGTGGTTGCCCACCCTCGCGCTGCCCTGCACTTGGGAGGCCTACCTGCGCGCCCAAAGCGCCAACTTCCGCGCCGAAGTCCGCCGCCGGCAACGCCGCTTTTTCTCCCGCTGGCCCGCCGCGCGCGTCGTTTGTGCCTCGACCCCGGCCGAGATCACCGCGGCAATGCCGCATCTGTTCCGTCTTCATAACTTGCGGCGCGCGCACAAGCGTGACCGCGGCATTTTTGCCTCCCCTCGCCTGCGCGCCTTTCATCTCGGTGCCGCTCCCGCGCTCGCCGCCTCGGGCCTGGCCCGCCTCTATCTGCTGCATACCGACGACGGCGTGGCCGCCTGCCTCTACGGAATGGAGGCCGGGCCACCCGAAGCCCGGCGCTTTTTGTACTTTCAAAGCGGCCTGGACCCGGCGCTGGCCGCCTTCAGCCCGGGCACCGTTTTGCTGAGCGCCATCATCCAGGATTGCATTACCCGCCGCGTGCGCCGCTTCGATTTTCTGCGTGGCGAAGAGAGCTACAAGAAGCGTTGGACCACCGCGCGTCACCCCAGCTTGCGCCTCCTCGCCGCGCGCGGGCCGGCTGGCGCCGCCTGGCTGCGACTGCGCGATCTCTCCCACCGTTTGCGCCGCATCCCGGCGGAGGCTAATCCATGATGGCTTCGCTCGCCCGCAGTGTGCCCGAGCCGGTTTGGCGCGCGCTCGCCACCCTCCCCTCTGCCCCCGGACCCTATTGCATCGTCGCCTTCCATCGCATTGCGTTCGACGGCGAGGAGCTGTCCTACTCTCCGCGCGCGTTTTCCGATTTGTGCCGCTACTGGCGCGACCACTACCTCGTCCTGCCGCTCGACAGCCTGCTCGCCCGGCTCGCTCGCCTCGACCCCGCATGCGAACCGGCCGTCACCATCACCTTTGACGACGGTTACGCCGATAATGCCGAGGTGGCGGCGGAAATCCTCGACCGCTTCGATCTGAGCGCCACGTTTTTCATCACCGCCGGAGTCATGGGCGAGGAAAACCGCTTCCCCTGGGATGCCCATCTCGCCCGCCCGCCGCGGCTGATGGACTGGCGTCAGGTCCAGGCCCTGCACCGCGCCGGTTTTCGCATCGGCTCGCACACGCTCACGCACGCGCGGCTGAGCGTGGTGCGGGGCGCGGAGTTGGCCGCCGAGCTGCGCGAATCGCGCGCCCGCCTGGAGCAGCAATTGGGCGAGCCGGTGTTGGATTTCGCCTATCCCTACGGGGGCCCCGCCGACTGCGACGCCCCTGCGCGCGAGGCCGTGCGCGCGGCCGGCTACCGTTGCTGTCTCGCCTGCCACGGCGGCCTGGCCGCCGCCTCCGACTCGCCCTTTGCGCTGCCGCGCCTCCCCGTCAGCCCCTTCTGGCACGCGACCCCGCGCGCCTGGGCGCGCGCCTACACCCGCCTGCGCTGGCGCACCCTGCGCGCCGCACCTGCCCCTCCGCACTGGTAGCGGCCCCGCGGCGCGGGGCCCCGCCCCGGTCAATGCTGTTAGACTGGAAGTCAGGTTCCATCCTGTCTTTCCGCTTGTCTTCCCTGCGCAATATCGCCATCATCGCCCACGTGGACCATGGCAAGACCGCCCTGGTGGACGCCATGCTGCGCCAGAGCGGCATCTTCCGCTCCAACCAGGCCGTGGCCGAGCGCGTCATGGACTCCAACGAACTCGAACGTGAGCGCGGCATCACCATCCTCGCCAAAACCACCGCGCTCGACTACCGCGGCACGCGCATCAACATCGTGGATACCCCCGGGCACAGCGATTTCGGCGGCGAGGTCGAGCGCGCCCTGAACCTGGTGGATGGGGTCGTGCTGCTCGTGGACGCCAGCGAGGGGCCGCTGCCGCAAACCCGCTACGTGCTGCAGAAAACGCTGCGCAAGCAACTCGCCTGCGTCGTCGTGCTCAACAAGATTGACCGTCACGACGCGCGCCCCGCCGAAGTCCTGAACGAGATCTACGACCTGTTCATTGACCTCGATGCCACCGAGGCGCAGCTCGACTTCCCCGTCCTCTACACCAACGCCAAGGCGGGCACCGCGCAGCGCAAGGATCAAGCCCCCGCGCCCAACCTCGAGCCGCTGTTTGCCGCCATTGTCGAGGCCATTCCGGCCCCCAGCGGCGACCCGGAAGGCGTCCTGCAACTCCAGGTGCTCAACCTCGACTACAGCGAATATCTTGGCCGTATCGCCATCGGGCGCGTCTTCCAGGGGCGCCTGCGCACGGGCGACGAAGTCGGACGGGCCACCCTCGACGGCGCCCTGGTGCGCACGCGCATCACCAAGCTGTTCACCTTCCGCGGCCTCGAGCGCGAGGAGACCTCCGAGGTCGCGGCCGGCGACATCGTCGCGCTCGCCGGCGTCGAAGGCATTGCCATCGGCGAGACCCTCACCAGCGTCGATGCGCCCGCGCCGCTGCCGCCCGTGGTCATTGACGAGCCCACGTTGGCCATGATTTTCACCGTCAACACCTCCCCGCTGGCCGGGCGCGAGGGCCAATTCGTCACCTCGCGCCACCTGCGCGACCGCCTGCGCAAGGAGCTGCTGACCAACGTGTCGCTCCGCGTCGAGGAACCGGAGCAGGCCGATAGCTTCCGCGTCCTGGGACGCGGCGAGCTGCAACTGGCCATCCTGATCGAGACCATGCGCCGCGAGGGCTACGAGCTGATGGCGGGCAAGCCGGAAATCGTCGTCAAGAACACCAACGGACGGCGCCTCGAGCCCCGGGAGCAGGTCGTCGTGGACTGCCCGGAAGAATTCGTCGGCGTGGTCATTGAAACCCTGGGCACGCGGCGCGGCGAAATGCAGCAGATGATCAACCACGGCAGCGGCCGCGTGCGCATGGAGTTTCTCATCCCCGCCCGCGGTCTCATCGGCCTGCGCAGCCTGCTCATGACCGACACGCGCGGCACCGCCCTGCTGCACTCCCTCTTCGCCGGCTGGATTCCCTGGCTGGGCGACTGGATCACCCGCCCCACCGGCTCGCTCGTGGCCGACCGCACCGGTCTCACCACCACCTATGCCCTCAACAACATCCAGGAGCGCGGTACCCTGTTCCTGGGTCCGGGTACGGAAGTCTACGAAGGCATGATCGTGGGTGAAAACGCCCGCGAGGGCGACATTGACGTGAACGCCACGAAGGAAAAAAAGCTCACCAACATGCGCGCTTCCGTCGCCGACGAGGCCATCCGCCTGGTCCCCTTCCGCGCCCCCACGCTGGAGCAAGCGCTCGCCTTCGTGGGTGACGACGAGTGGGTCGAGATCACCCCGCGCTCGCTCCGCCTGCGCAAAAAAGTCCTTGCCGCCAACCGCCGCCCCAAGCGTATGCGCGAGTCGGACCTTCCCGTAAAGGCTTAGGCGCCATGGCCGCCTCCCCGCGATTGCGCGTAGGGTTGCTGTGCGGCGGACGCAGCGGCGAGCATGAGGTCTCGCTGGTGTCCGCCCGCGCCGTGGCGGCGCATCTCGATGCGCGCAAGTACCTCGTGACCCCCATCCTAATCCGCCGCGACGGGGAATGGCGCCTGCGCGGCCGCCCGCTGCGCAATCTCTGGACGACGCTCGCCGGCCTGGATGTCGTGCTCCCCATCCTGCACGGCCCTTACGGAGAAGACGGAACCGTCCAGGGTCTGCTGGAAATGGCGGGCGTGCCCTACGTCGGCGCCGGCGTGCTGGGCTCGGCCGTGGCCATGGACAAGGAAGTCAGCAAGCGGCTCTTCCGGCAAGCGGGTCTGCCTGTCGGTCCCTACCTGCGCGTGGACCGCGACGGCTGGCTCGCCCAACCCGCCGTGACGGTCGCCGCCATCGAGCGCCAATTGCGCTATCCGTTGTTTGTGAAGCCCGCCAATCTGGGCTCCTCGGTCGGCATCAGCAAGGTGAAGCGGCGGCAGCAACTGGGCCCCGCCCTCGAGCTGGCCGCCGCCTACGATACCAAGCTGGTGGTCGAGCAAGGTCTGGAGGCGCGCGAGCTGGAGTGCTCGGTGCTGGGCAACGCCGACCCGCAAGCCTCGGCACCGGGCGAAATCGTTTCCGGACGCGAATTCTACGACTACGCCGCCAAATACGCCGGCACCGGCTCATGCACGCTGATTCCCGCGCGCCTGCCCGCGCGCCTGGCCACGCGCGTGCGCCAACTGGCGGTTGCCGCCTTCCGCGTCTGCGAATGCCAGGGTTTGGCGCGGGTGGATTTTTTCCTGGACAAGCGCGCCGGCAAGCTCTTCCTCAACGAGATCAACACCATGCCCGGCTTCACCTCCATCAGCATGTACCCCAAGCTGTGGGAGGCATCCGGCCTTCCCTTCCCCGCGCTGCTCGACCGCATGATCGAGCTGGCGCTGGAGCGCGCCGCCACGCGCCGCGCCCTGGGCCACCCCGCGGCGGTAAAACGTGTTGCAATAAAGGTATGACCCTGCTCGACGCGCCCAGCTATAACTTCCGCCGCGCGCACCAGCGGCGCGTTCTCGGCATCGTGGTCGCCATCGTGATCATCGTGGCCATCATCGGCGTGCTCTATTGGCCGCGCTACCAAGCCCGCCACACGGTGGACCAGTTCTTCAACGCCATCATCCGTAAAAATTACCAGGAAGCCTACGCCATCTGGCAGCCCAACCCGCAGCTCTATCCCATGGACGCCTTCATGAAGGACTGGGGCCCGGGCAGCCAATGGGGCATCATTAAGACCTTTCACATTGATGAGCTCGGTCCGCCCCCGGGCGGTCACGCCAGCGGCCTGGTGGCGCTGGTCACCATCAACGGCATCGTCAGCAACCAGGCCCGCATCTGGATTCAGAACGGCACCCACTCGCTGACGTTCTACCAGTTCTAAGCCAGTTACTAATCGCGACACCCAGCGCGGCTTGCGCCGCGCGGCCCGCTCTCTAAGGCCGCAAGACCGCTGCGCCGGCAACCCCTACGCCCCGGCTCCGCTACGTGAGCGGTGGGCTCGGCCTAATGTCCGCCGCTTGCGACCGCAGGATGAGCGCGGTCGTAGAGCCGCACGATGTCGCCGGTGATCACGGCCGTGGGGTTCCAGTACAGCACCGGACTCTGCGGCCAGGAAAAGCTGACGTCCACAATCGCCGTATAGCCGTGCTCTTTGGCGTATTGCTGCACGATCGGCATCATCTTGTTGCCTACCGTGTTGAGCACATCGGTTTGCGCGCTCTGGAAATCGCTCTGGTCGTTCTGCAGCGTCTGCTGGTAGTCGCGCTGCTTGCTCTGAACCTGCTCGCTCAAGTTCTGCTTGGCTTCCGCGCTCATGGTATTGCCGCCGTTTTTGAGCTGGTTCTGCAGGACGGCGATGGCCTTCTGCTGGTTCTCCAGATCGGTGCGCCGGGGCGCGAAGCGCGCCTGCAGGTTGGCCAGCAGCTTCTCTCCTTCGCCCGTCTCGCTGATGGCATCGCGGATGTTGATGATGCCGATCTTGCTTGGACCAGCGGCCGTGGGCGGAGGCGGCAGCGCCGGCGTCGCCGGCTTGGCCGTTTGCGCCCATCCGGCGGCGCCCATCAGGGCCGCGCACAAACACGCGGCAAAAATCTTCTCGTTCAGCTTCATGGGACCCTTATTAACCCCGATTTCAGTGATTATAGTGGAAGGCGGTTAGTTCGACGCCGCCGGATAACGCTGATTGTATAGCTGTACGACGGCAGCGGTAATGTCGGTGCCGCTCTTCTCGTACAGCATGGGCGACTGCGGCCAGCGCAGCCCGCTGTCGAGCACCAGTGACAACCCGTGCTGCTTGGCGTAGCCCTGGATCAGGGGCAGCATCTTCGCCCCCACCTTGTTCACCACGCCTTCCGCGGCCGACTGGTAGTCGGTCTGCGCGTCCTGGGCCGACTGCTGCAGGTCGCGCTGCTGCGACTGAATCTCCTGGTTCAACTGCAGCTTCGCGTCCTGGGACATCGTGCTGCTTCCGTCCTGCAGTCGCTTCTCCAGCGCCCGCAGTTGGGCATTGGATTTTTCCAGTTGCGCCTGGCGCGGGGCAAACCGCGTCTTCAGCGCCGCCACCAGTTTCGCTCCCTGCGCCGTTTCGGCAATCGCCTGCTGAAAGTTGATGAAGGCCAGCCGGGTCGGTCCCGTGGCCGTGGGCGCGGGCGGCAAGGCGGCCGCGGCCGCCGGCGCTTGCGCCCCAGCCAGGGCGGTCGCAGCCAAAGCGCAACCCATGAAGAAGGCAATCAGTCGCAATCTCATACCCTCAATCCTCCGGACTCTTTCCCGTCGCCCACCCCGCCATCCCAAATTCTAGCCGCATTCTAGAATGTCCTGCCGATCGTGAAGCGTAACACGTGCGGCGCCTCCTTAAACGGCGTCCCCGGCGCCAGCGCCAGTTGGTTCATCGTGAATCGAATGGATTGCTGCACCGCCGAGTCGGTGAGGAACGCGGGCGGAATCCCCTTCTCGAAATCCGCGGGCGTAAACAACTGCGGCGGCCGGATAATGGTGTCCACGCGGCCCGGATTCATCGCATAGTACAGCCGCACGGGCGCGTGAATGATCGGCAGGGTGACTTCCAACTCGATGCCGGCCGAGAGGCGCAGTTGCGAGTTGGTCCCCGGAGCGATCGGGATCGCGCGCGAAAACGGACGGTCAAAATCGGTTTCCAGCGTGTTCAGCACCTGCTGGTTCACCTGCAGTTGCTTGTGCTCGGTGATCTCGTCCAGGCCGGCGTCGGTGAAGAAGGACATCGAGATCGGAATCGAGCCCTGCACAATCGGAATGCGGTACTCCAGGTTGGCGATGCCCAACGTGTCGCCGCCGGGGGTGACGAACTGGTAGGTCGGTATCTTGACCGAAAACGTCTCCGGCGTCGTGCCGGACGGATTAGCCGGCGTGGGATTGGGTACGTTCAACGTCAGCGGCTGACCGGGGTTATTGGGATCCTGAAGGGTGACCGTGGACACGGTCGGGATCTCCGCGATCGGTGTCACCGCCATGATGTCAAACCCGCGGATCGTGTCTTCCCCGCCGGTGTAGAAGTGATCGAAGTTGGGCGGCGCGATTCCACCGTAGCCGGTGACGAACTGACCCAGAAAGCGCAGCGCCAACACGTTGTGCCAGCCCGCCGGATGGAAGTACTCCAACTGCACGCTGGGCTCGAGGATGCGCACGTTGCCGCCCAACCCGGCCACCCCCAGCGACAGGGAAATGTTCTTGCCGCGCGTCGGGAACGTCGGGTTGTCCACCGTGTTGATGGTGAAGGAGGGAATCAACTCGCTGGTCACAATCCCACTCAGCGAGCTGGGGCCGGATGTGCCCGTGTAAGCCACCGAGTTGAACAGCAGGCCCGCCGCCTGCGTGAACGGCACGATCGTGGAGTTGTCCCAGCGGTAGGTAATGCCGTAGCGGGTAAAGGAACGCGGCTTCGGGTAGCTCGCCCCGAGGGTGAACCCGTGCGAGTTTTGCGCGTAGTTGAGCAGGTTGCTCGACCCCAGCGCGGCAAAGTACGAGGACAGATTCTCCCCCGCCAGGATCGAGGCTTCCTTCGCCTGGTCATAGTGAAAGTCGTTGACGTAGGCGCTGAAACCCAACTGCAGCGGGCGATCCCGAACGTATGGCTCGGTGAACGAGAACGTCACGTTGCGCTGCAGCGAGCCGTAATCGGTGGATACGCCCAGCGTCTCGCCCAGCCCCAGGAAATTGTTGGTTCTGTAGTTCAGGCCCAAAAAGCTGCCCGCAATGCCGCTGACCCCGCCCGTCAGCCCAATCGTGTTCTTGCCCTTCTCTTTGACATGTAGGTTGATGTCCACCTCTCCCACCGGCCCCACCGAGTTTTGCGTGATGGTGGCATCCTCGGGCTTGATGGTGTCGAAATAGCCGAGTTGGTTCAGCCGCAGAATGCTGTTCTGCCAGGCCGTGCCGTTGAAGCGGCTGCCCTCGTCAAGCAGCAATTCGCGCCGGATCACGCGATCACGCGTGGTGGTGTTCCCGCTGAACTCAATGTGGCGGACGTAGAAAGGCTTGCCTTCCTGCATGTCCATGGTCAGGTCCACGGTGTGGTTCTTCTCGTTGGCGCGCGGGTCCGGGCTGGGAACGAAGTTGATGTAGCCGTACTGGCTGTACGCCTTGCTCAGGTTCTTCATCCCCTTGCGCAGCTTGGACACGTCCATCACATCGCCCGGCTTCAATCCCAACAGGCGCTCGAGGGTGGCATCGTTGGTGATGAAATGATTGTTGATGAACGTAATCTTCGAAATCGTGTACTTATGCCCCTCGACCACGGGAATGTGAATATCCACGGCGCGCCCCGGATGACCGCCCCAGAACACGATCCGGCGGCCTTTCGTCGTCCGCAGCTTCAGCGTCGGGTCCTCTACCAGAGCCTCGAAGTAGCCCCGGTCCTGGTAGGTTTCGCGAATCCCCGACATATCGGCCGATAGCTTCGCCGCGTCGTACGTGCGGCTGAACAAGTTCTCAAAGATCAGCGAATGCGGAATCCCAATGGGGTGCAGCTCCTTCATCGCCGAGCGCAACGTCCCGGCGCTGAGCACGTGGTTGCCGCTGAAGGTGATCTTCCCCACCTTGACCTTGGGTCCCTCGTCCACCTGGAACACCACGTTCACCGAGCTCGGTGGCAGCATGTTCAGCACCGGTTTGACAGTGGCGAACTGGCGTCCGTGCTCGGCCAGCAGTTCCTTGATTGCCACTACGGCATGCTTCACCGTCGTCGGGTCGTACGGACTGTCGCGCTCCAGGTGAACCCCGCGCGCCTGATAGCGGTCCAGGATGTCACTTTCGGTGATGGACTTCAGCCCCGTGTACTTAATGTCGCGGATCAGCGGCTTTTCCGCCACGGTGACGTGCAGGACGATGCCCTTTGGCGTGCGCTGAATCGCAAACGTCACGTTGTCGAACGCGTTCAGGTTCCAGACCGAGTTGAAATCCCGGTTGATCTGCGCCGGATCGTAGGGCGAGCCCGGCTTGCTCGAGATGCGCGCCTGAATCGTCTGGCATGGAATGCGGTGATTGCCGTGACACTCGACGGCGGCAATGATGTTGGGCCACTGCGCTGAGTTCGATGCCGCGGCTTTGCCCTGGCCCTGCGCCCGCAGCATGGGCCCGCTGGCACAAAGCACAAGCAGGCACACCAATGCACGCCACAACGTCAACGCCGTCTTCCCTCCGGCGGACGGAATGCGAGCGGGGCAATTAAACGTGTCCGAAGGTTTGAACAGAGCGGTGTCGTCTCCCGCACCTGCGCGGGGCAGGCGAATTTGCCGTCGCGGTGTGCTCTTGCCAGCGAACACGCCCGCCTGGGTGATTGTCTCCGTTATTATAACGGGCCAAGCTGCGCCCAACGGCATAAATTGCCCCCCGCACCCATCAACTTTCGGGGGCACAGCCACCCTGCCCACCCATTCCAACATCATACGTAAGCATGGAAGAGGCGCGTCGAGCCGCTCGCTATCATGTCAAATGTGGCCGCTGCAGCGTGGTCTTTGCCATTGATGATTGCCTTAAGCTCGAGCATTTCAGCATCTACCGCGCCGTCTGCCCGCATTGCCATTGGCCCGGCCGCTATTTGGCCTCCGAACTGCACGCCCCCGGTTCTGCTCCATCATCGTTGGATCGCCGCACCCACTCCAAGCCGCTAAACACCTGAGCGCCCTTGTGCGCGGAGCGGGGGCCGGGGCCCCAACCCGTGCGAGCATAAGCGGGTGGCGCGGCCTAGTAGCGCCCGGCCCCGCGCCATTCTATGCGTTAATCTAGAGCACGGTACCAAAGTACGGTATCCGTTGCGGGTACGAGGGGGAGTGTGCAGCACATCATCCGCCAGTACAGCCTGGAGTCCGGCAGTCTCGAAGTCGAGTACATGGAACAGTACTTCGACGAGTTTCCCGCCCCCAAGAATGCCCCGGAATTGCAGCGCCGACTACAGTCTCGCGATCACCTGATCCTGATCTCACTCGCTCCCTCCGAAGAAGACGAACGGCACTGGATTCCGGTTGCGTTTAAAGTCGGACACGAACTGCGCGCCCCAGAACACGAAACCGAGCTTGACGTTTGCGACCTCAGCCGCCGCCTCAGCGGTTGTGTCCCGTTCCATCAGCACAAGGTTTTCTACAGTTGGCTCGGGGGCACCCGCCGTCAGTGGAGGCACCAGGGCCACTACCGCGCTCTGACCGAACAGCAGGAGGAGTGGGCTCACCGCCGCGGCTATCGCCAGTTCGTGGTCAAAACCAAGAATCGTTTTTACGATATGCGCGCCGCGCTCGACCACCTGCAATTTGACGTGCTCACCTTCGAGCCCGACGCGCAGGATAACAGCAACTCAAAGGTGTACCTGAGCAAGCCTCTTTCCCCCGACCTGCTCCACAGTCATTCCACCTCGCGGCTGGTCACGCACGCCGTCTGATCACGGATTGGGCACAAAGCGGTACCCGACGCCGCGGACCGTCAGCAAGTGGCGCGGGCGCGAGGGCTCGTCCTCGATATAGCGGCGCAAGCGAACCCTGAAGTTGTCAATGGCGCGGGAATCGGTCTCTTCCTTCACCCCCCAAACCTCGTCCACCCGCGCCTTGCGCGAAACCGCCTCGTCCGGATGCTGCAGCAAATAGCGCAGCACGTTGGCTTCCATCAGCGTCAGTGCCATGGCGCGCTCGCCCACGCGCAACTCGAGCTTGGTGAAATCCACGCGCCGCGTGTGAAATTCAAACACCTCCGGGTCCGGCGACGCCACCTGCTGCCAATTGCCGCGCCGCAGCAGACTTCCGATGCGCGCCACCAGGATGGCCAGCTCGAACGGTTTGGCCAGGTAATCATCCGCACCGGCTGCAAAACCGCGCAGCACATCTTCGGCGCTGCCGCGAGCCGTCAATATCAGCACGGGCAAATAGTGTCCCTGGCGGCGCAGCTCCGCGACAACGGCGAAGCCATCCAGGCCGGGCAGCATTACGTCGAGCACTATCAGGTCTACGGCCGGCGTGTCTTGCTGCAGCCGCGCCAGCCCCGCCTCTCCGCTGCCGGCCAGTTCCACCGCATACCCTTCCGCCTCGAGATTGAAGCGCAGCCCCTCGGCCAGGTGCAGTTCATCTTCGACCACCAGAATGCGCCTCACGCCCTCACTCCGCGCGCCGGCATTGCCTCTCTCGCCCCACTTTCGGCCGCCCGTGGCAGCCGGAGCACGAACGTACTCCCCTGTCCCACCCCCGCGCTCTCGGCATGGATGCGGCCCCCGTGCCGCCGCACCACCGAGCGCACGATGAACAGCCCCAGTCCCGTCCCGCTCACCTGCTGGGCCGGATTCGCCGCCCGGTAAAACCGCTTGAAAATGGACTTCAACTCCGGCCCGGGGATGCCCGCTCCGCGGTCGCTGACGCGCAGTGTCCAGAAACCGCGCTCAGCGGCGGCAATGCTCCACGAAACGTGGGGAGCATTTCCTGAGTACTTGATCGCGTTATCGAACAAGTTGGCCAGAGCGGCACGCAGCTCGTCCGCCTCCCCGCGCACCGGCGCCGCACCCGGCTCCGGCAACCCGGTGCACACGATCGTCTGCGCGGGCAAATCGTAACGCGAGGCGACCTGCGCAATGGCCTCGCGCGCCACCGCGGCCAAGTCCAGATCCTGGCGCGCCGCCTGGCGCGCCGCCTGGCGCGGCGCGTGCGCCTCCCTTCCCGTCCGCAGGATTTGCTCCACCGTGGCCAGCAGGCGTTCACTATCGGCGAGCATGGTACGGTAAAATTCCTGCCGCTGCGCGGGCTCGACCTCGCGTGTCTGCAGCGTCTCCAGGTAGAGCCGGATCGAGGCCACCGGCGTTTTCAGCTCGTGTGTGACGGCATTAATGAAGGCGTTGTGCTGTTCGTTGCGCCGGATCTCGCGCACCAGGAAAATGGTGTTGAGCACCAGCCCGGCCACAATCAAAGGAAACAGCAGAATGCCCAGGATCAGCAGCAGGCCCTCGCGCCCGGTCAGCACAATCCAGCCCACATTGAAGGCCGCCGCCAGCGCCACCAGGCACGCGCCCAGCACGATGAACCCGGCGACCCGCCGTCGCCGTCCATTAATGCGCATGGTCTTAGTGTAAGCCGCCGCGCAGCGGCCCTGCGGCCTTAGAGAGCGGGCCGCGCGGCAAAGCCGCGCTGGGCGCCCGCGATCAATCGATGGAAACTAGTGCGGTAGGGGCTTGCGAGACATGAGCCTGCTGCACGTTCCGGGCAATGCGCAGCCACGCCAGCAGCCGGATCTGCCAATACGTCAAGTCCGCTTCATACCACGCCAGCCCGTGGCGCGCCGAGGTGGGATGCGCATGATGGTTGTTATGCCAGCCTTCGCCGAAGGTCAGCAGCGCCACCCACCAGTTGTTGCGCGAATCGTCGCGCGTGGCGAAGCGCCGCCCGCCCCACATATGCGTCGCCGAGTTCACCAGCCACGTCGCATGCAGCCCCAGCACCACGCGCACGCACACCGCCCACAGCAGCATGGGCAGGCCGCCCCACCAGTACAGCAGCGGAACCGACGCCGCCAAAACCAGATAGTGGTAGCTATTGAGCCAAAGGTAGAAGCGATGCTTGCCCAAGTCGGGCGCGTACTTCACCAGCTGCCGCGTGTCGTTGTGGCAGCGCCGCCCCAGGATGATCCACCCCACGTGCGCCCACCAAGCCCCATCCCGCGGCGAGTGCGGGTCGCCGTCTTTATCTGATTTCTGGTGGTGCAAGCGGTGCGTCGCCACCCAGAAGATCGGCCCCCCTTGCAGCGTCAGCGTCCCGCACACGGCCAAGAAGTACTCCAACAGCAGCGGAACCTTATACGAGCGGTGCGTGTGCAGGCGGTGATACCCCATCCCGATGCCCCCGCCGATGGCGATCCAATACAGCAGGCCGGCCACCAGGAACGCCTTCCAGGTGAAAAAGAACAGCGCCGCCACCGCACCCGCGTGCAGCAGGATCAGCACCAGCACCGTCGGCCAGTTCAGACCCTCCTTGCGTGCCATCCCGGCCAGATCGGCTTCTTGTATCGGGTTGAGGGCGGCTGCGGACAGATACGGGCTCCTACTCCCACCCTAGCAGTAGGACCGGCGGCAATTTGTAACAGTTATGTAATTTCGCCGCCCCCGCCTGTTCCCGGCGCCAATGCCTTAAAGCGGTTCCAGACTCGGTGTGACCCGCTTCGTGCAGGCGCGAGCGGCTTTTCCTGATGTCAAAGCCGCACTCGTTTGGGCCCGCAGGACCATGGCAAGTCTGGAACTGCCTTAGGCGGCTTGCGAGCCGGCCTGCGTCGGCGCCGACGCGGTCAGCTCCAACGGAGCCGGCGCGCCGCTGAGCGTGCGCAGCACGTTCAGGATCGCGATCGGCAGCGAGCGCGATGAGCTAATCCCCATCTTCCGGTACGCCGATTCCAGGTGCCGTTTCACCGTCGAAATGCCGATGTGCAGGTCCTGGGCAATCTGGCGGTTCTTCTTCCCTTGCAGACACTCGCCCACGATGTCAATCTCGCGCGCGCTCAGATGGAACTGCCGCACCAGCGCCTGGCGCGTGTGTACGTCCACCAGGTTGAGCGATTCGCCCATCGGCAGCTCGGTCTTGCGTTCCGAGGCCACCATCAACAGCAGCGGATTCGGGCTGGCTTCGGTGTGCTCCTCGAGCAAGGGCAGCAGCATGCAGTTGACCAACTGGCTAGACCCTCCGCCCCTATGGAACCGCACTGCATCCACGTGCACCGCAAGTCCACTCGCGAGGCATTGGCGCAAAGCCTCCTGCAGCCCGCTCATTTCGATTTCCGGCAGGCACTGGTCCAGCGGCGTGCCGAGCGTCTTCTTGGTGCGATAGCGGCTATCCAACAGATCCAGGAAGGCCCCGTTTGCATCCCGCAACGTGCCCGCGCCGGGATCATAGATGGCCAGTCCCACCAACGTGCTCTTCCACAGTGTTTCCAGTACCGCACTCCGCAATTTGGAGTTCTCCCGCATGCATCCTCCTGCTCGGGCCTGCTTTTTCACCTCAGCCCGGCTTTCCGATTGGACTCACAGGGCCGGAAAAACGATGGAACCCCCTCCCACATTCCCCCTCCTCACCCCTCCCATTGTGGTCCGCCCTCAAGCTCCCCTCCCCTAGCCCATTGTGGGCGCGGAGAAGGGAAGCCGGACGCAGGGCGATCAGCGGGTTAGTGGGATTCCACTGCCTGCGCGAGCCACTGCTCCAACTGCTGCGGCGTCTTGGCCTCGCTGCCGCGGAAGGTCACCGTCGGCGTATGTTGCACGTGGTCGGCATTCCCCTGGCGCTGATCGGCCTGTACCAGCGCGAACAGATCGGGGTCAGCAAAAGTGCTCTCCACCTGGCTGGCGCTGATGCCGTAAGGCTGCGCCCAGCGCGTCGCGGTGGCCATGAGGTTGCCCGGAGTGATCACGTTCTGATGGGTAAAGCAGTAGTTGCGCCACGCCATGCCCAGCTTCTGGCTATGCGTATCAAAGTAGCGCGCCAGCACCGAGGCATTGAACGACCAGGCATGCTGCGGGAGAGGATAGTCGCGGAACTCAAACCCCACTTCCTTGCCAAAGCGCGGGATGATCTGGTTCTTGAATACTTGGTGCCACTGAGCGCAGTCGGGGCACTCCAAATCCTGATAAATGATCACGCGCAGGCGCGAATGCACATTCCCCACGATCGGATCGGCGCTCGCGGAGTGTTTCGGCGGCGAAGCCGCGGCCAGGCAAATCAGCGCGGCTCCCAGCAGCGGCAACAGCAGGGCAGCTCTCATACCGCCATTTTAGCGCTGCATTGATGGATCGCGGGCGCCCGGCGCGGCCCTGCCGCGCCGCCCGCTCTCTAAGGCCGCGCGACCGCTCCGCCGGGGACCCTTACGCCCCGGCTCCGCTACTCGGGCATGCTAAGGTGAGCGTATGCCCGACACTGGCGCCCCGTCCGCCCGCACCCAGGTGCACCGCTTGCCCGAACGCGGTCATTACGAGCGTGAGCAGATTTTCGCCATCCTCGATGCCGGCTTCCTCTGTCACGCCGGCTTCATCGCCCCGGAAGGCTATCCCGTCGTCATCCCCACCGCCTACGGCCGCCGCGGCGAATCCCTCTACCTGCACGGCTCCGCCGCCAGCCACATGCTCCGCTCTCTGCAGGCCGGCATCGAGATGTGCTGCACCGTCACCCACCTGGATGGGCTCGTGTTGGCACGTTCGGTCTTTCTTCACTCCATGAACTATCGCTCGGTGATGATC
>JBOGKL010000097.1:0-2189 GCA_050745525.1 Terriglobales bacterium
GGGCGCGCCCGCGACCGTAAAAGCCACTCGCGCGGCTCCGCCGCGCGGGGCCCGCGCCCGTAAAAGTCCACGCACCGCCTAGGGCGTGCACGCGGCCGCCGCCAGCGCGCTCGGCTTCACCGTGATCGGCGGCAACTGCTGCCCGGCAAGCGCCCGGTTGAAGGCCGCCAGCGCTCCCGTCTGCGCCTGCTTCCAGGCGGCCACGGTCGCGTTGTAGCTGCGGCAGTCCACCCTCCAGGTGTCCTTCATCGCCGGTGTGGGGCCGGCGTCCAGACCCACCTCCTGGGTGCTGACGATGGCGTCAAAGGCGCTGTTCAGCGTCACAAACGGCACCACCTTCGTCGGCGCCGCCGGGCGGCGGCCAAAGAAGAAGCGGCCGCGCGGAATCGTGCCCGCAATCTTGCCCAACTGCGCCTCGAGCGCGGTCGCGCGCGCCGCCAACTCGGCCGGCAACCCGCTCTTCACCCGCGCCGCCATCTGCTTCCGCACCGCCGCGATCTCGTAGTAGCCGGCGTAGGAGTGGTCGGCGCCCGCTTGCGCCCCCAGCACGATCCGCATCTTGGCGCGCAGCGCCGCCATCAGCGCCGGACTCTGCCCCACCCGCGGATCGTTACGCACCGTCACCGTCCGCGTGTAGGTGTTCCCGTCCACCGTCAGCTTCATCGTGTACACGCCCGGCAGCACCTGCGGTCCGTGCGGGCCCGGCGTCACAAACTCGCCCGGCTCCAGGTCCATCTCGTTTTCCACATCTTTCCGGAAGGCCGCCGGATCGTCATACCGCAGATTCCAGTGGAACCGGTCCGTGCCCACCGCCGTCGGCAGCGCAATGTCCGCGGGCGTCGCCACCCAGTAGCGCGGGAAGGGCCAGTGCGCCGGCAGCGTCTCCGGCACGCTCGAGAGCGTGCGCACCAAGTGCCCGGCGCCATCGTAGATGCGCATGGTGATCGGTCCGCTCGGCGCCTGACTCAGGTGATAGTAGAAAATGGCCCCGTAGGGCGGGTTCGGCGCATGCGGTAGCTCCGGGTTCATGGGCTGATCCCAGTTGTCGCTCTTGCGCGCCCGGATGGCGTCGCCGGGCCGGAAGAAATACACCAGCGCGGATGCGATCTCCTGCGCATGCGCGGCAATCGCGCGCAGCGGCGACATATCGTCCATGATCCAAATGCCGCGCCCGTAGGTCCCGATCACCAAATCGTTCATGTGATCGGCGGTATGGAACACCATGTCGCGGATTGAGGTGCTCGGCAGGTTCTGGCGCAGTGACTGCCAGTGATTGCCGTCATCAAACGACACGTAGACGGTCGTCTCGGTGCCGCAGAACAGCAGCCCCGCCTGCTTGGGATCGGCGCGCACCACGTTCACCCAACTGCCCGTGGCCTGATCCTTCGGCAGCCCGTTGACGATCTTCGTCCACGTCTTGCCGCCGTCCAGCGTCCGCCAGATCAGCGGCACGTTGAAGTCGGCCGTGCCCCGCTCGTTGGTCACGTAGCCGGAAACGTAGGCGGCCTGCGCATCGGTGTGGCTCGCCTCGATCGTCTGCAGCGTAATGCCGGCGGCGGGGATGTTGCTGACGTTCGTCCAGTGCGCGCCGCCGTCAAAGGAGTTGTAGATCTGCCCGTTGCTGCTCACCGTCCAGAACACGCCGGGCTTGAAGGTCGAGACGGCGAAGTCGTTGAGCACGGCCGCGCGCGGACCGAAAAATCCCCGGAAGCCTGATGACGGTGGCGCCGGCGCCGCCGTCCCGCACGCCACCTGCGGCGCGCCCTGGAGCGTCGTCAGGTCCGGACTCATCGGCCGCCACGAGTGCCCCTGGTCGTGCGAGACCAGGATGCACTGCATATCCATATAAATCGTATGCGGGTCGAACGGATCGGCGCGCCGCCAACTGTCGCGGCTGCCGTGGTACTTCGCCGCGTCGGCGCCGAAGTTGGGCGCCGAGTTCTCCCACTGCCCGGTCCGCGTATTGATCTTCACCATGGTGCTGCCGCCGCCTTGAGCGCCATAGCCCACGCCGTAGACAATCCACGGGTCCACCGGGTCGGGCGTGACGGTCCCGAACTCGGACGACGCCAGCGGCCTCCAATCCAACTCCGACACGTTGCCGCCGTTGCCGCGGTCCTGGATCATGATCGCCGCCGTGTCCTGCTGCGACGCCAGCACCCAGTAGGGATAGCGATTATCGGTCGAGA
>JBOGKL010000098.1:0-2656 GCA_050745525.1 Terriglobales bacterium
GGTTGGCCGGGTGCGTCTCCAGGAGCGACGGCAGGGTCTCCTTGTTGAAGTGATATTCTTTGCGCAGGAAAGTGATCGTGAAGTTTCGCACCGCCGCGTGGGCCACCGCCGCGGGCGCCCAGAAGGATTGGCACACGCCGGCCAGCAACACCAGCGTGAGCAGTCCGACCATGAGGATGGCGCGGCGCACGATCATCCCGGGCGCTCAGTGGTACTTGTGATTCGGGGGTCCTGCGTAGGCCGATCGGATCCAGGTGATGATCTTGAATAGATCGTTGGCGTTGTGGATCAGGAGGCCCATCTGCGGCATGGGACCGATGACGTTCTCCAGGGCCTGACGCTGATAGCCCGCCGCCTGCAGCTTCGTCGACCCGAGCGAGACCAGGCGGAACAGCGTGTCATCGCTCCCGCCATAGATCCAGACACCGGTGATGAGCGCAGGACACATGCCTCCGCCTCCTCCCCCTCCGTGACAGCCGTTGCAGCCGTAATGGAAGAAGAGTGCGTGACCTTCCTTGGCGATCTTGGCGTTGCCGTTGTACGGGTTATGGAGTGACCCCTTGGGAGCCTCCGCCACGACTTTCACCGGCGGCTGGGCCAGAACGGCGGCGGTGATCTTGAAGGGTGCCGCGGGCATGGTGTCGGTGTCGGCCAGGGACGGCGCGGCCAGCCAGCACCCGGCCCCGAGGAGCACCACAGTGAAGGCCGCTACGCCTGCGAAGCGCGTCGTCATCGTTATTCTCCAGTTGCCAAGGGATTACGCGGTGTCGCCGCCTAGCGGCGAACGAGCAATGAAAGGGTCCGGATGGCGCCGAGGTTCCCGTTCTTGACCGCAATGTCACGTGCGGTCTCGCCCGCAGCGGATTTCATGTGCGGGTTGGCACCCGCCTGGATCAGTAAACCGATCATGGGCGAATTGTCATGTGCAGCCGCGATCATGAGCGCGGTCACCCCGGCGGCGTCGGTGGCATTCACCTTCGCCTTGTGCTGCAGCAGGGCGCGCGCGACATCGATCGGTCCATGCTGCTGGAGGATCCTCACCAGGCTGTCCGCCTCCGGCGGCTTCTCGCTGGCGACGACCATGAGCGGCGTCAGCCGGTATTTGCTGGCCGGGGCGTTCACGTCCGCGCCCGCCCCGATCAGCACGTAGGCGGCATCGAAGTCTTGCTCCTCGAGGGCGAGCGACAGGGGCGAGAAGCCGTGGGGAGCGCCCTGGGTGATGCTCGCGCCATGCGCCAGCAGGAATTTCAGCGCCCCGGCCCGGTTGCGGTCGACCGCGCCCATGAGCGGTGTCGACCCATCGCTGTCGACCTCGTTGATCTTCGCTCCGTGCGCGAGCAGGAGCTTCACCATCGGGAGGCAGCCGGCACGGGAGGCCACCGTCAGCGGCGACATGCCCAGATTGCTCAAGCGATTCACGTCGGCGCCCCGGCCGATCAGATACGCGGCGCGGTCGACGTCGTTGGAAATGACCGCGTCAAAAAGCTCCTTGTTGACGCTCGACCCTTGCGCCAGCCATCGGTCGACCTGTGCGCGGGAGACCGCCCAGTGCGTCACCGCGCTGCCGCTCTCGGCCGCGGTCATCTGGCGCATATAGCTGCCGTGGGCCGCAAGGTTCCCCGGAACGAGGCAGTCGGCGCAGTTCACCAGCGGCACGCCATATTTTCTCAGGATGGCTTCGATCTCGACCCGGTGTGCCCTGAGCGCGTCGTCGAGCGCGAACTTCAGCACCACGTCCTTCTGCGGCATGCCTATCCCCAGGCTGAATTCCATGGGGATGTTGGAGTCCATGAGATTGGTGGGCTGAAGGGTGAGCGGCTCGCCCTTCATGGTCTTCAGCCAGCCCGCCATGGGCCCCCATGCGGCGGCGATGTCGAGCTTGCCGTCGGCCACCTCCTGAACCTGGTTCCAGGGCTGATGCGCCGGGACCCATTCCGTGTCGTTGAGCGCCGGCCAGACGTGCACGTTCGCGACGACACCATGATTGGAGAGCGCCTGGCGCAAGGCCGAGATCTGAAACACCCCCAACCGCAACTGCTTCAGGCGCGGATCGTTCAGGCTCTTGATGGCGAGGTGCTCATCATCGCGCCACACCAGCACGTAAGTGGTGCGATAGATCGGAATGGTCGAGAGGATCTCCTGATCCTCGACCGGCATGTCCATCAGCAGGTCGCATTCGTCGGCCGGTCCGAAGGCCTGGCCCACCATGTCGCCCGTATAGATGCGCCAGTAGTAGCTCAGCCTGGCGCCCATCGCCTTGGCCAGCACGGCGAGGATCTTGTTTTGATAGCCCTGCTGCGCGCGGTCGGAAAGCGGCATGTTGCCGGGGTCCGCACACACACGAAGAACGCGGAAATGGACCGTCAGAGCGGCTTGCTTGGCCGCGTCTATCTCCGCCTGGTCCAGGTCATCGAAGTCCTTGCCGGCCCAGGGTCCGAAGAGATACCCCGGCTGGGCCGCAGCAGTGCTGCTCGTGGCGGTTTGGGCAAAGGCCGTCGGGACGACAAGAAGAGTGAGCAACAAAGCGGCCGCCCCAATCGCGCGGCGGCCAGATCGCGGCAGTAAAGGCATCGCGTATCCTTGTCGAGGACGATGGTTCTGCGCGTTTCCCACGCCGTTCCGGTTCCGGCTCTTGGCACCAGCATGCTGGAAGCGG
>JBOGKL010000099.1:0-5515 GCA_050745525.1 Terriglobales bacterium
GCTGATCGCCTGCCAGTGCAGGCCGCGATCCTTGGTTTCGAGCACCGCCTGCGCGCCCAGGTACAGCGCGTGCGGGTCGGCGGGCGACTGCGCCTGCGGGCTCGTGGCATAGCGCAGCCGCAGCCCGTCCAGCACCGGAGGCGCGCTGATGTCGAAGATTTGTCGCGTCTTCCAGTCGTAGCGGTTCAGCGCGCTGCCGCCGCCGGTGGCATAGATGAAGTTGTTGTCGCTGAGGTCGGGCTCGATGTAGCCGAATTCATAGGCGCCCACCGAGGGCCGGTAGTCGAGATAGGTGACCTCGCCAAAGTAGCCGCGGCTGCGCACCGCCGCCGAGCCCGTGTCCTGTTGTGTGGCGTAGATCCAGAAGGGAAAGCGGTGGTCCACCGCCAAGTGATAGAACTGCCCGTTGGGCAGGTTGTACCACCCCAGGCTCCACTGCCGTCCGCCGTTCAGCGAGATGGTATAGCCCTGGTCCACGCCCAGGATCATGCGCTGGGCGTTGGTCGGGTCAATCCACATGACGTGGTAGTCGTCGCCGCCGGGCGCGCCCTTCCAGGCGATGAAGGTATGGCCGCCGTCGGTCGAGCGATACACGCTCTGGCGCGGCAGATAGACCACGTTGGGATCGGCCGGCGACACGTCCACCTCGCCGAAGTATGATTGCCGTCCGCCGAAGCGCGGATCGTGCGTGGGCTGTGACCAGGAAGCCCCGCCGTCGTCGGAGCGAAACAGCCCCCCGGTGGTCATGGCGTAGACGCGCTGTCCGTTCGTATGGGCGGCAACGGCCAGCCCCGTGCGCCCGTCTATCACGGCGGGCAACCCATCGCCGCTGAGCTTGGTCCAGTGTTGTCCGCCGTCGGTGGACTTGAAGATGGCGCCGGCGCCCGGCGGCGCATCGGGCGCATGCGGCTCGAAGGCGGCGAACATCTCGTTGAAGTTGTCCGGATCGGCGGCGAGCGAGATGGCGCCCGAGGCCGGACCGTTGTACAGCACCTTGCTCCACGTCGCCCCGCCGTCGGTGGAGCGGAAGATGCCGCGCTCGGCGTTCGGAGCGAAGCTATGCCCCAGCGCCGCCGCCAGCACCAGGTTGGCGTCGTGCGGCGACACCAGCACGGCGCTGATGTGGCGCGTGTCGTCCAGCCCCAGGTGCGTCCACGTGCGCCCGCCGTCGGTGGACTTATACACGCCGTCGCCCTCGTCGGCCGCACCGGCCACGCTGATCATGTCTCCGGTGCCCACGTACACCACGTTGTGGTTGGTGCGGGCGACGGCGATGGCCCCGATCGAGCTCACCGGCTCGTGGTCAAAGATCGGCGTCCACGTCGTGCCGCCGCTCGTGGTCTTGAATATGCCCCCGTCCGGATCACCCAGGTAATAGGTCGAGGCGTCGCCGGGGATGCCGGCCACGGCCGAGACGCGCCCGGCGCGGAACGGACCCACCAGCCGCCAGCGCATACCCGCATACTGACTGGGACTGACCTGTGCCGCCGCACTCACGGCAAGAATACAAAGAGCCAGACAGAGCTTCCTCATAGTGCGAGGATACGCCACCGCCGTGCGCGGCGCTACAGTAATAGGATGCCGCGTCTGCCCCATGTCGCTTGCGCGGCGCTGGCCTTGGCGCTGCTCGCCGCCGGGCAAACCCCGGCCTCCCCGGCCGTCCGCGAGGCGCAGAACCCGAATGCCGCCTGCCTCGCCTGCATCGAGGCCAACGAGGGCTTCCTCGCCAGCGATGCCCTCCGCGGCCGCGGCAGCGGCACGCGCGACGAGTTGCTCGCCGCTTACTACATTGCCGTCGAGTTGCACGCCTACGGCATCGCCCCGGCAGGCAACCAGGGCAGCTACATCGAGATCGCGCCCGGCCTGTCGGCATGGCAGGCGCGGCATAGGAACAAGCATCTCGGCTACGCTCGCCGTGGTCCGCAACCCTCGCCCAAGCTCACCCTTACGGCCAGTGTCGTGGGCGTGCTGCACGGCTCCGACCCATCCGCCAGGGTGCTGCTGCTCACTGCGCATCTCGATCACTTGGGCATCATCCCCAGGCGCGCCTATCACGGCGACGACATCTTCAACGGAGCCAATGACGACGCTTCCGGCTGCACCGCCGTGCTCGAGATGGCGCGCATGTTAGCGCTCGGGCCGCGCCCACGCCGCACGGTGTACTTCGCCTTTTTCGGCAGCGAGGAAGACGGCGGCTTCGGCGCCGGACACTTCGTCAAGCACCCGCCCGTGCCCTTGCAGGATATCTTCGCCAACCTCGAGTTCGAAATGATCGGCTGGCCCGACGCCAAAATCCCTCCCGGCACGCTCTGGCTTACCGGCTGGAATCGCTCCAATCTGGGTCCGCATCTGGCCGCCGCCGGCGCCCGCCTGGTCGCCGACCCGCGTCCGGCGCAGCATTTCTTCTGCCGCTCCGACAACATCAACCTCGCCCGCGCCGGCGTGGTGGCCCAGACCATCTCCAGCTTCGGCCTGCAGCCGATGTACCATCGGCCCGACGACGATCTGGCGCATCTGGACCTAAACCTAATGTCCACCGCGATCACCTCGATGATCCGGCCCATCCGCGACCTACTGAACTCCCGCTTCCGCCCCGCCTGGAATCCGGGCGGGCGGCCGGGATGGCTCGGCTGCAGTTAGTTTCCGCCGTGGGAACATCCGCCCGCGCCGTTGCGTACCAGAGCTTGATGCACGAGCTCCGGCTTGCCTTCCGTCGCCTGGCGCACCAGCGCGGCTTCGCTCTGGTGGCGATTCTCACCCTGGCGGTGGGCATTGGCGCCAATACCGCCATCTTCTCGCTGGTGGATAGCGTCCTGCTGCGGCCGCTCGCCTTCGTGCATCCGCAACAGCTCGTCGTGCTCGATCAATCCATTCCCCAGTTTGTGAACAAGTACCCCTATGTCCCCACCGATGCGGATTCCTATCACCAGTGGCAGCTCCACTCCAAGCTCATCAGTGCCATCGGCCTGCTCCAGCCCGAGGATTGGGTGCTCAGCGGCGCCGGACAGCCGCGTCAGGTCTACGGCGCGGAAATTTCCGCGACCCTGTTCCCCATGCTCGGCGTCGAGCCGAGCCTGGGCCGCAACTTCACCGCCGCCGAGGATCAACCCGGCGCCAACCACGAAATCCTCCTCAGCGCCGCCTTCTGGCGCACGGAGTTTCACTCCAATCCCGCCGTCATCGGCACCACGGTGGATCTCAACGGCTCCCCCAACACCATCGTGGGCGTCCTGCCTGCTTCGCTCGCCATGCCGCACGGCAGCGAGCTGGGTCCGTTTCTCGGAGCGGTGGATCATCCCATGCAGATCTTCCGTCCGGCGGGCATCAACTTCGCCCAGGCACCGTCGTGGGGCAACTTTAACAATTTTGTGGTTGCGCGCCTGAAGCCGGGCGTCAGCGTGGGCCAGCTCCGGGCCGAGTGCAACGTCATTGAAGCCAACCTCCTCGCCGCCTCCCATGCTCCCGCGCACCTGCGCATTAATACCGTGGTCACGCCGTTGCGCGACGTCATCGTGGGCAACCACGGCCTGGGACTATGGCTGCTGCTCGCCGCGGTGGGCGCCATTCTGTTGATCGTCTGCCTGAACCTCGCCAACCTGCTGCTGGTGCGCGTGCATGGCCGCGGACACGAACTCGCCATCCGCGTGGCGCTCGGCGCCGGACGCGGGCGCCTGGTCATGGAAACGGTTCTGGAGGGCCTGGCTCTGGCCGCGCTCGGCGGCCTCATCGGCATTGTCGCCGCCTGGGCCGCCTTACGCGCGCTCGTGCATGCCGCTCCCGCCGGCATTCCTCGTCTGGCCGAGGTCGGCCTCAATCCGGTGGCCCTGGGCTTCGCGATCGCGCTGGCGCTGCTTTGCGGGGTTCTCTTCAGCTTGTGGCCGGCGCTGCGCTCGGCGCATGCCGATCCGCAGTTGGCGCTGCGCGCGGGCGGGCGGGGCACCAGCGATTCGGTGCGCGGGCTCCGTACGCGCTCCTGGCTGGTGGGGGCGCAAGCGGGGTTGGCGGCGCTGCTGCTGATCGTTGCCGGGCTCCTGGTCGCCAGCTACATGGATCTGCTCGGTGTCCACAAAGGCTTTCTGGAAAACCAGACCGTCGTGGCCGGCCTCGATTTTCCCGCCAAGACCCAGCCGCAGCTTGCGTTTTATCGTGACGTGCTGGGGCGGGTTGCCTCGCTGCCCGGAGTCCAGGCTGCCGGCCTCATTGACACGTTGCCCACGCAGGGCGCCAACAACGTCAGCCTGATGTCGTTCCCGCACGACACGCGTCCTGTAGTGGATCAGCCGCTTTCGATTTACAGCGGCGTTAGCGCCGGCTACTTCGCCGCCGCCGGCATTCCCCTGTTGCGCGGCCGCACCTTCACCGCTCAGGAAATGGCCGCCGCCGCGCAGCAGGCCGATGCGCCCGATGCCAAAGCGGCCACGCTGCCGCCGCTGGCGGCGCTCGTCTCGGCTTCGACCGCCGCCCGCATCTGGCCCCACCACAACCCGATGGGCCAGGAGTTCACCCGCGGCGGCGGGCAGTTGTTCCAGGTTGTGGGCGTGGTCGGCAACGTGCGCACCGAGGGATTGGCCGAGACCCCTGGCCTGCAAGCCTACGTGCCCTACACTGACCTGGACCCGGGCGAAGCCGCTCTCCTCCTGCACACCACGGTTCCGCTGACCGCGTTGGCGCCGCGCCTGCGCGCCGCCGTTTGGAGCGTGCAACCGGAGGCGGCGATCACGCACATAGGCACCATGGCCGACGTGGTTGCCACCTCCGTCGCCGGCCGCCGCTTTCAGATGCTGCTGGTGATCGCCTTCGCCCTATGCGCGCTATTCCTCGCGGCGCTCGGCATTTATGGCGTGATCGCCTACTCGATCGAGCGCCGCACCGGAGAAATCGGCATCCGCGTGACCATGGGCGCCGGCTCGGGCGATCTGGTGGGCATGGTGCTGCGCCAGGGCCTGACGCCGGTTGTGGCCGGCATCGTCGCCGGGGCCATAGCCGCCGTGCTGCTGGGCCGTGTGCTGGCCAGCCTGTTGTTTGGCGTGCATGCCGCCGATCCCACCGTGATCCTGGCGGTGGCGCTGCTGCTGCTCGCCGCCGGCGCCGCGGCCTGCGCCGGGCCCGCCCGCCGCGCCACGCGCATCAGCCCGCTCAGCGTCGTGCGGAATTAAGCTATGTAGCATGCGCGAGTTCCGCCTTGCCCTCCGCCGCCTGGCGCATCAGCGCGCATTCGCCCTGATCGCGATCCTCACGCTGGCGGTGGGCATTGGCGCCAACACGGCCATCTTCTCGCTCGTGGATGGGGTGCTGCTGCGCCCGCTCGATTTTCCGCACCCGGAGCAGCTTGTCGCGCTGGATCAATCCATTCCTCAATTCGTCCGCTCCATTCCCTACTTTCCGGTCAACGCGCGATCGTTTCACCAATGGCAGCAGCACTCGCGGCTGCTGGCCAACATTGCCCTCCTCCTGCCCGATCATTGGGTGCTGACGGCCAGCGGCAGCGAGCCCCGGCAGGTGTACGGCGCCACGG
>JBOGKL010000100.1:0-4165 GCA_050745525.1 Terriglobales bacterium
GCCGACGGCTGGCGGGAACCGGTCAGAGTGCTCCGCCTTCCTTGTAGACTAGAACGCGCCCAGGCGGACATCTTGCAGGGTTTTTTCTTACGGATTTGCCCGGAGAATCCGCCGCCGCCCGAAGGCAAAGCTGCTAGCATGATGCCACATAGGCGTCGTATGCGATTGCAACGCCAGCATCCACTGTCAGCGCGGGACCGGGCGTGGCGGGCCGGCGTAGACCGCGCGACGATTCGCACCTGGATCGCCGAGGTCGAGCAGCGCCACCTGGCCGCCCGGACCACGGCGGTAGAACGCGGAGCCTTTCGCCGCCGCCTTCATCGCGACGATCTGATCCTGGCGCGCGCTTGCGCGCGCGGAGTAGAAGCGGCGTGGGAGGAGTTATGGCAGCGCTACCAGCCGCGCCTGCGCGCTGCCGCGCGCCTGCTCACGCACGATGCCGCCCGCGCCGAAGAGTTGGCCGACACGCTGCTCACCGGCCTTTACGCCCCGCGCGCAACTGAGCCCGCCGCGGCCGCGCCGAAATTGCTCTCCTACAGCGGTCTGGGCAGCCTCGAAGCCTGGTTGTGCACCCTGCTGGCGCAGGCCAACATTGATGCCTGGCGGCGCGAACGGCGCCAGCTTCCGCTGCGGGTTCCGCTCGAGGAATGCGGCGATCTGCAAGCGGCGCTGGCTGTGGCGCCGCCGGAAACACCGGCAGCCTCCGGGCGCGAGCGCGCCTGCCTGGACTTGGCTCTGGCGCGCGTGCTGGAGGCCGCCTCGGCGCCGGCGCGCCTGCTGCTGAGCATGTATTTCCTCGACGGCCGCACCCTGGCCGACATCGGCGTACTGCTGCGCGTGCATGAATCCACCGTCAGCCGGCGCTTGGACCGCCTGCTGCACCACTTGCGCCGCCAAACGCGCGGGCAACTGCGTGCGCTGGGATTGCGTCCCGACGCCACCGAGGCCGCCCTGCGTACCGATCCGCGCTGGCTGCTCATTGACGTTCGCCGCTCGCTGCGCGCGCAGCCGCAGGAGGGCCCGCATGCGCTCTGAGCCGCATCCCAGCCCGGAACTGCTGGCCGCGTTTATCGAGGGTGGTCTCACCCGACGCCGGCGCAGCGAGCTCGTCCATCACTGCGGCGAGTGCGCGGAGTGCCGGCAGCTTGCCGCCGCGGCCGGTTTGCTCCTGCACGAGAGCGCGCGCGTGGGCTCGATCGGCTCACGCCGGCACGGGTTCGGCCTGGCGCCATGGGCAATCGCGGCCAGCGCGATCCTGGCGCTCGGCATTTTCGGTTGGGCAGGTCGCCTGCACGCCCCAGCTCCCGTCGTGCCGGTAAGGCGCCTCACGACATCTCAGACCGCCCTCAGGCCGCTCCCTCCGCCGCCATCATCATTTGCCCGGCCCGCGGCCCCACCGCTGGACTGGGTTCGTCTCGACACGCCGGCGCCCCTGCTGATGCTGCCGCCTCTGGCCCCGCCCGCCGCCGGTCACGGCAACCTTGATTTTTCCTCTCTGCGCGCCGGGTTCCGCGACCAGGTCGCCAGCAACGACACCCGCAGGCAACTGATCAACTGGGGCGGAGTCACGGCGCCGCAACCCGTATTGGCGCAACCGGCGAGCCTTACGGCCGAGGCGCCGCAGCAGGCCGCCGCCGTCGTGCCCGGCCCCTTGGCCGGTGAACCGCTGGCGGCCGGCTTTGCCGGAACCGCGGTGACCCAACCTGCGTCGGCCGCGGCGGCCGCGCCCGCACTCGCTGCCGGCATCGGATGGGCGATTTCGCGCAGCGGCGGACTCCTGCGCGCGCTGGCCGTGGGCACGTGGAAGCAGGTCCCGTTCGTGCCCGGCGTCCACGTGCGCGCGGTCTCGGCTCGCGCCGAACGGGTTTGGGCCGGCGGCAACGCCAATGAGCTATATACCTCGACCGACCACGGTCGCCACTGGGTTCGCGTAACGCTGCCCGGTCTCGCCGCCCATGCTGTGCCGCTGCGCAGCATCGTCTTCTCCGATGCCGGCCACGGCGTCATCACCGCCCGCGACGGCCAGACCTGGACCACCGGCGACGGCGGCAAGACCTGGACTCTACGCCGCTAGAAACGCGGTCGCCAGCGCCCAAGCTACACGCGCCGCCTCGGGCGCATAGCTCGGCCGCTGATCGTTGCAGAAGCCGTGTCCGGCGTCAGAAAACGTACACTCGACAAACGTCTTGCCGGCAGCCCGCAGCAGGCCGGCAAACTCGGCCCTCTGCTCGCGGGGAATGTGCTCGTCGCGGTCGCCCCAGACCAGCAGCACCGGCGCTTGCGTCGCGCTCACGCCCGCGCTCAGGCTCAATAGCTGACCGCCATAAAACGACGCGGCGGCCTTGAGCCCGGGCAGCACCTGCGCCGCCAAAACAGCGACACGGCCTCCCATGCAGAACCCGATGGCGGCCACCTCTTCCACCCCGTTGTGCAGCAGCCAATCCTGCGCCGCGCGCAGATCGGCCGTTTGCCCGGCTTCCGTCAGGGCCTTCATGTGCGCCAGCGCCGGACGGAAGTCGCCGTAGTCGAGCTGAAAGCGCGGCGCGGTGCGATGAAACAGATCAGGCGCCAGCGCCAGATAGCCCAGCGCCGCCACCCGGCGCGTGAGGTCCTGGATGTGCCCATTTACGCCGAACGCCTCCTGCAGCACCAGCACGCTGCGGCGCGCCGGTGCATCCGGTTTCGTCACATAGGCGGCCATCTGCGTGCCGTCACTGATTTTGAGATCCACCCATTCGCTATGCATGCCGTCAGGATAGAACCAATTTAGGCGGCACGCTGCAATTTTGCCGCGGCCTTGCTGGCGGCCCTGCTTGCGGCATCGCCACGAGCGGCAAGCGAGGGAGCGAGCGCCAGCCCGGCGGCGGCGGCGATGACAGCCAGCCAGCCCCACCCCGCCGGGCGGTGCAAGGCGATCGCCAATTCCCGGCTTTGCGCGCGCGCCCGGTCGTCGAAGCGCCCATGCGCGCCGTAATCGCCCTCCACCGGGTGCCAGAGATTGTCGGGCCGCCCGGCGTCCTCGGGTTCGCCGGTTTGCTGGGCCTTGTAATTGGTTCTCGCCAAATAGTGGTCCAACCAGAAAGCGGCGACCTTGTTGCCCTCGACCGCCTTGACCGTGGACCCACCCACCAGAATCTGCCGCCTCTTGTGCCCAATGGCGAACTCGATGGCGCGCGCCGCCACCTCGGGCTGAAAGATCGGCGGCACCGGTTGCGCGCGCTCCGGCAACCGGCTCTTCACCCAGTCGAACTGCGGCGTGTTCATGCCCGGCATCTGCACCATGGTGACGCGCACGCGGCTGCGGTCGTGCAGCAACTCGCATCGCAGCGATTCGGTGAAGCCCTGAATGGCGTGCTTGGCAGCGCAATAAGCCGCCTGCAGAGGAATGCTGCGATAGGCCAAGGCCGATCCCACTTGGATGATGACGCCGCGGTTGCGCGGCAGCATGCGCCGGAGCGCGGCCATGGTGCCGTACACGGTGCCCAGATACGTCACCTCGGTCACGCGCCGGACCTCCTCGGACCGCAGTTCCTTCACGGGCGAGAACACCGAGGTCATGGCGTCGTTGATCCACACATCCGGCGGACCCCAGTGATCCTCGACCCGTGCCGCCGCCGCTTCCACCTGTGCAGCATCGGCCACATCCGTGGGCAGGACCATCGCTTCCCCGCCCGCGCGTTCGACCTCGCTACGCGTGGCCTCGAGACCCAGCTTCCCGCGGGCCATCAGCCCGATCTTCGTTCCCGGACGCGCCAGCGCGCGCACGGTGGCACGCCCCACCCCGGCCGATGCTCCTGTAATCACCACCACCCGGCTCTTGTGTTTACCCGGCATGGCCCGTTTGGATGCACCTCCGCCTAAAATAGGTTCATGCTTTCCAGCACCGACATTCGCCGGCGTTTTCTGGAGTTCTTCGAGGCGCGCGGACACCGCATCGTTCCCTCCTCGCCTCTGGTTCCCGAGGGCGATCCCACCCTGCTGTTCGCCAACGCGGGCATGAACCAGTTCAAGAACGTCTTCCTGGGGCTGGAGCAACGCGGCTACAACCGCGCCGTCTCGGTGCAAAAGTGCCTGCGTGCCGGAGGCAAGCACAACGACCTGGAAAACGTGGGCTTCACCCTCCGCCACCACACGTTTTTCGAGATGCTCGGCAACTTCAGCTTTG
>JBOGKL010000101.1:0-5822 GCA_050745525.1 Terriglobales bacterium
GCCATCCTGCGCACCTCAAGCCTCCCTTCCATGCTCCACCTGCTGCAGTACAACGCGCATCGCGGCGCCGCCGCGCGTTTGTTCGAGATCGGAAAAATCTACGAGATGGATGCCGGGGGCCGGCCACTCGAGCGGGCCGTGCTCACCCTCGGCGCCTGCGCCGCGGGCGCCGCCACACTCGATTTCCGCGCCCTGCGTGGCGAGGTCGAAGCCGTGCTCGCCGCCTTCGCCTTACCCCCTCACACCTGCGCCCCGGCGGAGAATGACGCCGCGCTCGACCCCGCCGGCGCGATCGTCGGCCCCGGCGAGCCCGCCGGTCTAGCCCGTCTCGGCCGCCTCCGCCCGGCTCTCGCCGAGGCCTGGAAGCTGCCGCCAGAAACCTGGCTGGCCGAAATTGACCTCGAACGCTGCTACCGCGCCGGAGCCAAGCCTACCAACTTCGAGCCCCCGTCGCGCTATCCCTCCAGCGAACGCGACTTCTCCTTCCTCTTCGCCGACGAGGTCCGCTGGGCGCAAGTAGCCGCGGCGCTGGCCTCGCCCCCCATCCCCTGGCTCGTGGACTTGCAGCCCGCCGAAATCTACCGCGGCCCCAACCTCGAGTCCGGTCATTACAGCCTTCTATTGCGCGCGCGTTTTCAGAGCCACGAACGCACCCTCACCGACCCCGAAGTGCAGTCCAGCGCGGCTGAGATCATCCACCGTCTGCAGTCCCTCGGTGGGCGCCAGCGATAGGCCCAGCGCGCCCCGAGCGCAATGCGGCTCTCGGGAAGGGGCGGCGCATGCAAGGGGTGCGAGATACAGAGCTGGCGCCCTGCGTAGCGCGAAGCGCGAAGCAGGGCGAAGTGCAAGCGCCCTCCTTAAATCTGCTCCCGCGGCTCCTACTACTGTAGGATAATGGGGCATGAAGCAGGGCGTAATTTCGGTTCTGGCCGTGGGCCTGATGGTGAGCGGGGTTTGGGCGCAGTCGGCCCAAAAATCCAAAAACAAGAAAAAAGATGCCGCGGCCGTGGCCACGCCGGTAGCCACCGCCATGCCCAAGCTCGCGCCGCCTCCGCCCAACACCACCATCGTCGAGCAGGTCGTAGCCCGCATCAACGACAAGATCATCACCACCACCGACTACGACCAAGCCAAGCAGCAAATGCAGCAGAGCCTCGAGCAGCAGGCGCAGCAGAACGGCAGCACGGTCACTCCCGCCGATCTGACCAAGCAGAACAAGCAATTGCTGGCCACGTTGATTGACAACCAACTCCTCATCCAGCGCGCCCAGGATCTGGGCCTGAGTGCCGAGACGCAGACGATTCTGCAGTTGGACCAGATCCGCAAGCAGAACCATCTGGCCACCATGGAAGACCTGCAGAACGCCATCCAGTCCCAGGGCGAAAGCTACCAGGACTTCAAGCAGCAGATCCAGGACGGCATCCTGCAGCAAATGGTCATCGAGCAGGACGTGGCCCCGCGCATTTCCTCGCCCACACCCGCCGCCATTAAGAAGTATTACGACGCGCACAAGTCGAGCTTCGTCACCCCCGACGAGGTACGCTTGAGCGAGATCTTCATCAAGACCGCGGGCACGCCTGCCTCCGAGCAGAAGCGCTTGCGCTCGCTCGCCGATCAAGTGCAGCAGCGCGCGGCCAAGGGTGAAAGTTTCGCCAAGCTGGCCCAGCACTACTCCAACGCCGCCTCGGCCTCCAGCGGCGGCGACATCGGCTTCGAGACCCGGAGCCAGTTGCAGCCGGACCTGGCCAAGGTGCTCTTCGCCCTGCCCAGCGGCGGCGTCACGCCGGTGGAAAAGACCAGCGACGGCTACCTGATCCTCCAGGTCACCGACGCCCACCAGGCCGGGCAGGAGAGCCTGCCGGCCGCCTCCGACCACATCTCGCAGATCCTCTACCAGCAGAAGCTGCGCCCCGAGCTCAAGACCTATCTGGACAAGCTCCGCCAGGACGCCTACATCACCATCGCCGCCGGCTACGTGGACACCGGCGCCGCCGCCGACGCCGGCGGCGTGGACCTGACCAAGTTCGAGCGCGTGCTGCCCAGCGACCTGCCCAAACCCACCGAGAAGAGCAACAACAGCGGCGCCAGCTTCGGCGGAGGGCGCTGAGAACGGTATGCCGGACAAAGGCACGCATGGCTGTTGAAGGCATGGATGGCTGCTGAAGGCATGGACGACGCGCTGAAAACCGCCTTCGTCGCCACCCTGGCGCCCGATACCACCATCACCAGCACCTTCCTGGTGCTGGCCAAGGAAGTCAAACAGAAAAAGGACAACGAACCCTACCTCGACCTCCTCCTCGGCGACCGCAGCGGACAGGTCAAGGCCGTGATGTGGGACGGCGTCGCCGCCATTCAGTCCACCTTCGAGCGCGACGACTTCATCAAGGTGCGCGCGCAGGTCAACCTCTACCGCGACAAGCTGCAACTGAAGCTGGAAAGGCTGCGCAAGCTCGACGAGAGCGACGTGCAGTTGGCCGACTACCTGCCCATGACGCGCGCCGACGTCGGCGCCATGTGGAACGAGTTGCTCGGCCGCATCGCCGCGGTGCGCGACCGCCATTTGCGCACGCTGCTGGAGGCCATCTTCGGCGATGAGACCATCGCCACGCTCTTCCGCCGCGCCCCCGCCGCCAAGGCCCTCCACCACGCCTTTCTGGGCGGACTGCTCGAGCACGTGACCTCGCTCTGCCGCCTGGCCGAGCGCGTGCTGCCCAACTATCCCTGGCTCAATCCCGATCTCGTGATCAGCGGCGTCCTGCTGCACGATCTGGGCAAGGTCGAAGAGCTGCGCTACGAGCGCAGCTTCAGCTACACGACGCCGGGCCAGTTGCTCGGCCACATGGTCCTGGTGCTGCGCATTGTGCACCAGAAGCTGGCCGCGCTGCCTGATTTCCCTCCCGAGCTGCAGGCCCTGCTCGAGCACCTGATCATCAGCCATCACGGCCGGTACGAGTTCGGATCGCCCAAGCTGCCCATGTTCCCCGAGGCGCTGCTGCTGCACCAGTTGGACGATCTCGACTCCAAGCTCGAGGCCATGCGCGCGCAACTGGAAGAAGAAGCGGACCTCGCCGGCTCCGACTGGACCAGCTACAACCGCTCGCTGGAACGCCCCCTGCTGCGCACCGCCCGCTACTGGCCCGCCGATGGCGCGGCCCACGGAGCCAAGTCATGACCTCGCGCAGCGGCGGCGAGCTCCCCCAGCTCGAGCTCGATTGCCTGGCCCAGATCTGGACCGCCGGGGAAGCCTCGGTCGCCGACGTCCACCGCTCGCTCGCCGGCCACGGCCGCCAGTTGGCCTACACCACGGTCCTGACCGTCCTCGACCGCCTCCGCCGCAAGCAGGTCATCGAGCGCCGCCGCCACGGCCGCGCCTACCTCTACCGCTCCCTTGTCAACCGCGAGCAGATGCGCGCCCACGCCCTCGCCCGCCTCGTGCGCAACTACTTCGACTCCCCCGACGAGCTGCAGTCCTACCTCCGCGGCGGGAGCGTTCCCACCCTGGCCGCTGCTGCCGCCCCTCCGGCCCCCTCTCTCCCCGATCCGCAACTCGAGGCCGAGCCCGCCTTCCTCGATTAGGTCCGGCGCTGGCACCCTGCGTAGCGCGCAGCGCGAAGCAGGGCCGGCAGCATAAGTCCGCCATGCCCACCGACAACCGCCACCTCGCCTCGACTGCCTGCCCCACCCGTTAGCCCAAACCCTCGCCGCTCGTGCCCGCAAATACCTCCTCACCCATCCAGGCATCCCCCTCTCCGAGACGGTCTCCGCTATAGGCCGGGGCTCGGCCTGCCTCCCGCGTCCGCGCAGCGCCCGTCGGCACTTCGGACTTCACGCCACGGCGCTGACGCCGTCGGCTGCCGGCTGAGCCGGACAAACTCTGCGGCCCTGCCAACAACTCGCAACGCGACTCTTGCATCGAATCACCCTGAGGGGATCCGTGTCTTCCCTGCCGGTGCATGACAAACTCTTGCCACATTCCGAACTCGCGCGCCACGCAGCACGCGGACGCCTGCTGCCCGACGCGCCTCGGCGGCACCGCCGCAGGTGGTATCACCCCGGCTCTGACGCCCCCGTTTGCAAGCAATAACTTAGCACCGAACCCTGCGACACTTTGGGCCGGTTTACGCGCTCGACACCACCGCCGGCGCCCCACACCGCCCGCACTCGGGCACTCCCAAAAACTGCACACCAGTGGTATCGCGCTCTGTCAGACATTCTCTCTGACAGACAGGGACTTAGCGACAGCCCCTGAGACACTTTGGGCCGGTTTCACCGCAGCGGCGGGTCTGGAAGAGCGGGCCGCGTGGCACCGCCGCGCGGCGTACTCGCTAGGCCGCCATCGAGGCCGAGCTCGACTGTCGCGTCTGCGCGCCCGAGCCGGCCAGTGCCGCGGCGGCGATCCCCGCCACCACGAAGCTGACCAGATCCACCACGATGAACTCCACCGTCGGCACAATCCGTACCGGCAGCATCGCAGCCGCTGCGACGTTGAACGTCACGCTGGCCAGCAACGTTACCCACAGCCCGAACCGAATGCCTTCCCCAATCCCCTTCCCCCGATACCCCTGCAGGAAGATGTACGTGTAGGCCAGCCCCCCCACAATCGCGACAGCCACGAACAATCCCCAGGTGATGGCATGCAGGCTCGTCCGCCACGGCATGATGGCGCTCGTGGCCAGCGTGCTGCGCAGCAGCCAGTGCCCCACCCCCTCCAGCACAAAAAGAATTACCGCTACCGCGATCCAAATCTTGCCAAATGGTTTCCCTTTCATGTGAATTCTCCCCGTGGCCTGGTAGGCCGTGAGCGGTATTCGGCCTGTAGTGCCGGTCCCGCTCTAAACGGCTGTATTGTGCTGCTTCCGGCGGTCAACTTGCAAGCAACCTAACGGTGACCCATCATGAACCCAGCATGCACACGGCCCCGATCCTGACGCCCCGGCGAAGCCGCCTGCCAAGGCAGCCTCTGGGATCATTCCTGCCTGGCCTCATCGCCGCCGCCGCCTCGGGAGCCGCCCTCGCCGCCCTATTCCCTACCATCGGGTGGAGTTGGATGGCCTGGTTTGCCCTAGTCCCGCTGTGGATTGTGGTGGCGCGCGCCCAATCCGTCCGGCGCGCGCTCTGGCCCGGTTACGTCGCTGGCGTCGTGTTCTTCGCCATCAGTTGCCCTTGGATCGCCACCACGGTCCACCACTACGGTGACCTGAGCCGCGCCATGGCCGCGGTGGTCTTCGTCTGCTTCCTGCTGCTGATGGGCAGCTATCTCGCCCTGTTCGCGCTCGTCGGCTACCTGGCCTGCCGCGGCCTCGGACACCGCCTCTGGCCGCTCCCGTTCGTGTGGGTCGCGGTCGAGCTGTTCCGCACCTACACGCCCATGGGCGGCTTCCCCTGGAACCTGCTCGGCGACTCGATGTTCCAGCACGCCGGCTTCATGATGTCCACCACCATTGCCGGTGTCTACGGCGCCAGCTTCCTCATCGCGCTGGCCAATACGCTGGTGGCCGGGCTCTGCCTGCGCTTCTGGAACTCGCGCAGCCTCTCCGCCCCTGCCTCCGTACGCACCTGGCCGGCGCGCGGCGATGCTGCCCTGGCCATCGGCTTGGCCATCATCCTCGCTTTCGCCATGGTTCCCTACCACCCCTCGTTGCCTTCCGTGGATTTCCTGCACGCGCGCCTGGTCCAGCCCAACACCCCCCTGGCCGGCACCTGGACCGGCACCCGCTTGCAGCAGTTCTTAAACACACAGCTCCAGCGCTCCGACCCTCCCCATGCCGCGCCCGTCGATCTGATTCTCTGGCCCGAGCAGCCGGCGCCCATCGAGTACGCCA
>JBOGKL010000102.1:0-1509 GCA_050745525.1 Terriglobales bacterium
CCCCTGCTCTCCCTACCCGCGTCACGCCGGGAGAGGGCCATGCGCGCGATTTTGGAACTTCCACCCGAAGCGCAGATCTTGAGCTGGCGAGTCGTGGCACCGGTGATGGCTGCTCAGCTTGACGGCCCCGGCCATGGCCTGAACTTGCTCTCCCGCGAAGCTTTGGCCGCAGCCGGCGTTCTACACGCAGAAGTCATCATGGCGCCGGGGAATGAGAACCGCCTTCTGCGCGCCGCACTGCGTCAACTCCCGGACTGACCGCGACTGGCTGCCCCCTATCGACACTGACTCCTCGGCACAAGAGGCGCCCCTACCGCCGGCTAGGCGAGGCACTTCGCAGGGACAGCGCGCCATGTGCTCACTGTCGCGAGCACTGCGCCTCATTCAACGTCGCACCGATCCCGCGCGCGCAAGCCGTTGAATCCCTACAGGGCTCCGGCCCGCACGATTTGCCATGCTGAGCTAAGGGGCACCGTCTAGTGCTTCCGGACCGGGAGTTGAGGTGACAGATGGGCGCTGTGGATGACGGTCATGCTGCCTTGTTCTTCTTGTGGTTGTCGAGGACCTCGTGAGGGGTTCTTCCCGCCATGTAGTCGCCGTGGTTGCGGCGGCGCCGGTTGTAGGTGATGAGCCAGGCGTCGGCTTCGGCTTGGAGCTGGCGGATGGAGCCGAAGCGCCGGCGGTGGAAGGCCGGTCGCCAGCACTCTTGGAGGATGGTCTGGTGAAAGCGCTCGACCACGGCGTTGTGATTGGGAGAACGCGCCGGGATGCGCACGTGGCGCAGTCCCTTGGCCGCCACCGCGGCACCGAAGGCGCCGGCGTTGTATTCAGGACCATTGTCGCTGAGCACGGCGCGGACCTTGACTCCGTGGCGCCGGTAGTGGCGCAAGACGTGATCGAGGAACTTCATCGAGACGGTGGCGTCGGGAGTGCCGACGACGAGCCAGACGAAGGCCCAGCGGGTGAAGACGTCGATGGCGCTGAGCTGGTAGCACTTGCCCACGCCCTTGAGTTTGCCGATGTAGAAGCTGTCGACGCAGACCAGCTCGCCCGGGCCGCCGCTGGCCAGGCAGAACCCGAAGGGCTCGTCGTTTCTTGCCGCCTCGGTCATCAGACCAGTCGTGGCAGCCGTGATCGCCGCCGCTCGGCCCAGGCGCTCAGATCGCCGGCCCAGCCCGTGGGTGACCAGGATCTTTTGCACCGTCGACTTGGCGATGCAAAACCCGCGATCGCAGAGCCGATCGGCGTATTGGCGACAGCCGATGGTGGGCTCGAGCACGGCCAGGGTCAACAGCTCTTCGACCACGTGGGTGGGGGTGGCCCCAGGCATCTGGGGGGCCCGGCGGGCCTTGGGCATCAGCGCGGCTCGGCCGTAGCGCTCGGCCACGCCTCTCCACTCGTAATAACGCGTCCGAGAGATCCCAAAGACCCGGCAGGTGGCCGCCACATTCTTGGTCTTGTCAGCATGCTCCAACACGGCGAGGCGTCGCTGGTAGATGATCTCTGCTG
>JBOGKL010000103.1:0-4845 GCA_050745525.1 Terriglobales bacterium
CGCCGCTGCATTTGGAGGCCAGCCTCGGCGTGGCCCTGGCCCCCGGCGATGAAACCGACCCCAACCGCCTGCTGCGCGCCGCCGACCTGGCCCTTTACCGCGCCAAACGCAACGGCAAAAACCGCCTCTGCTTCTCCCTCGCCGCAGAACGCGCCTGACGCGGCCGCCGCCAACGCCGCCAGGCTGCCGCCGAGGGCCAGCCACGGCAGCCAGCCGCGGCCACTCGACGGAGCGACCGAAGCCGCTGCGCTCGGGCCGGGGTGCGATGCGCGAGCGGCTGTGCCACGCCCGCGCGTGCAGCCCCCCAGCGGCGCTGGGCAAGCAGACGGGCGTGCGCTGTTACCCGCCCATCATTGGGTCCGCTCGGTGCCGCGCTGCTATGCCAGCGGGCATTGGCCATGGCCGCGGCGCCTTGCTGCGCAGGATTGTTCGCTGATTGGGCCACCTTCGACCTCCCAACAGACTGGAGTTGTGTTGCAACTCCAATGTGGAAGGGGAATGACCCGGGGGAGAACCCGGTGGGTTATGTCGTTCGGGTCAGCGACATGACTAATGCATTGTCGTTCGCGAGAACGATGGAAACAGGGCGTGGCTGGCGGCGAGGCAGGGGCGTTTAGCGGCTTCGCTGGGCCCTGGGGGCCTCGACGCGTGCGCGCTCGGCTTGGGCCCGCTTTACCGCGTAGGCCGGGCTGAGATTAAACTCCGCGCCCGCCAGCGCATCCACCAGCCTCCGCGCCTTAGCGTCCAGGCTTTTGACGCTTGCGACCGGCCGATGGGCCAAAACCGCCTCCGCTCGCGCGGGCGACCGTCCCAGCACTGCGCACTCGTTCGGGTATCGGCGATTCAGGGCGGTGAGAATTTCCCGCAGGGGAATGGCCGTACCGCCGCTGGTTAATCCCGCAATCGCCTTGGCGATGGACAGCCACTGGTCCGAACGCCGCAATAAATCCGGTAATTGATTCGGTCCGATGAGGCGTTGGCCGCCCTCGGGGGCAGGCGGGAGTTTTTCCTTGATTAAACGGGTGATGGCCCGGCGCAACAGGTGGGGTTTTTCGAGAATCGCCAGCGCTTGGAAAGTGGCCATGCGCATGTCCTGCGCATTTGTCGGGTCTTTTTCCATTTCCCGAAAAAGACAATCGGCCCACCACTGCGCATCGTTCGGGCGCGGGCCCCAGCGCGCCTGTGGCGCGCGTCCCGCTTTGCGCCTGCCCATGCGCATCGCGGCCGTGAATTCCTCGGACCAGGCATGGATTCGTTGCACGCCTTCGCCTGGATTTTTGGCGGGGCTGTTCGCCGACGCCATTTGCGCCATGATCGCGCCGTAAATTAACACATCGCCCAGGCTCAGGAGCGGAAACGGCGTGCCCTCGGGCACAATCAACTTGCGCAGCTGCGCTAGAGCCGCGGCGATTTCGGCCGCGGCGGTTAACTGCTCGCGCTCAGCCTTGGGTGTGCGCATGGGATGGCCCGTACCGTCGCATCCCGGGTTCACGCTCCGGGTTTCCGGCGGTACGGACAACCGCCGGCAACACGCGCGCCGTCGGCAGCCCTGGCTGCCGCCCGCGCCTTCTGCCGGCGGCGCGGTGGGTCATTTCCGCAGTAGCAGGAAGAGGCTCCATTGAGGGAATAGGATGACGACATTCATTGAGGCGTGGCAGACCGCCGAGGCGCCGACCGAGTCCTCCGCCCACAGGTATACTGCGCAAAGCACGAGGCCGACGGATGCGCTGTCCCAGCGCGTCGGGTGCGCCCAGGCCCACGCCGCGTCCAGCACGACGACACCCCAGATTAGCCCAATGCGGTAGATCACGCCGCGCAGGAGCAGCGCGCGGAAGAACAGCTCCTCGAGTATCGGCGTTACGATTACGGCGGCAAGAAACAGCGGCCAGGTGACGTGCACGTGGCGCTTCGCCACTGGGTCCCAGCGGATAAAGGCGCTTTGCAGCAAGTAGGCTGCGGCCACCCCGGCCGCCAGCACCGGCGCGGGCGCGCGCCAGCGCGACGCCGCCAGGTACTCGGGGCGCAGGGCGAAGGCTACCGCCAGGGCGGCAGCCAGCTCGGGCGGGTTGGACCAAAGGCCCCAGGTGAGAATGGAGGGGTGGGCCAGATAGAGAAGCCCCGCCAGAACATAGACCAGGGCGAATAGCCCGAGCAGGCCAAGCAGCGAATACTGCCGCTCCCTGGGAACGGGCCGGGTGAGCCGACGCCGTGTGGTCGCTCCCGGGGCCACTATTCCTTGCATGCCTTCCGCTTGAGCATGCAGTCGCCGGGCTGCGCCTTCTTCTGCTCGATCTTCTTATACATTAGCGGGATCAGGGTTTGCCGCAAAAGATATCCGCGTTCGTGCTGGTCCGGGCCGGCCGCGAACTGGAGCAGCCCGCCCGTTACCTTCAGGAACGTGCCGACGGCAGGCAGGTCGGAAACTCCTGGCAGTTGCGCGGCCTTACCCGCGATGTTCCCTGCCTCGCCCATCTTGGCGGTGACGGCCTGTGACGCCTTCAGCGCGCCCAGCGCCGCTTGAAGGTCGCCAGCGCTGGTCGTCTTGGCGTTCATCCACTTCACGACCTGCGCCTTGAGAACCGCTCCCGCCGCTGGCGCCTCCAGGTCGGACAGGTGCTGAAAGGCGCCCTCGTTGTGGGCGTTCTCAGCGTCGGGGAATTCGGCAGGCGGCCCGCCGGACCCCAGGGTGGCGTCCAGCGCTTCGCCCATGCGCTCCGGCATTATCATCGACCGATCCGCCGCGTAGTCGGCAGCGAGCACGGTAGACCGCATTTGCACATAGCTGGAAAAATGCTGCAAGCTCCACAGGACCAGGGGCGGTATAGGCGCCTTTCCGTCCGGGTCCAGCAGCGTCAGCGGGTCATCAAGACAGTAAACGTTCAAATCCCAGCTTTGCGGGTTCGAAAGGGCCGTAGCCGTACCGCTGCGGTCGGGCGTTACCCAGACGCCCCAGGTGGAGGTGTAGTTCCGGGCGGAGAAATGGTCCAGCCCGGTCTCGCTGTCGTGCTGCTGGCCGGTGAAGTGCAGCGGCGAGGGATCGGCGCTGCCGGTGCAGTTCAGATCGTCGCCGAAGGGCAGCGAGGTGCAGGCGTCCTGTTCGTAGCCAGAGAGAGTGGCGGTCAAACGCTCCGTTCCGAGCCAATCGGAGTATTCGAAGTCGGTCGTGCCGCTCACGTAGGTGGCGATGTGTCTTCCGCCGGCGAAGATTTCGCCCCGCAGCCAGTTTCCGTTCTGGTCCAGCACCGTCACGGCCCGGCCGGCGGGATCGTAGAGGTAGTATTTCGCCACGCCGCCAACGAGCTTCTCTGGGCGGAATTTCCCGCGGAAATTCCTTTCCACCCGCCGGCCGTCTCCCGGTGCCGCTGCGCTCCGGCTGCGGGCGTTGTACACGTATTGGATATTACCGCCGTCGGCGGTGGCGACGCGGTGCCGGGCGCTGTAGGCGTAGCTGTTGCCGGCGGCGTCTTCCAGCAGATCGCCGGCGGCATCATAGCTGGCGCCGACGATGTGGTTGTTGGCATCGAAGCTCAACTGGGCCGCGGTGGGGACGGTTCCAGCGACGGCGTTCTCCTGCCAGCGGTTGCCGAAGCGGTCATAGACGTAGCCGGCGGTGGTTAATTCGTCGTGCCAGGCACATGTTCGCTTCGCACCTTCACCGGGATTATCGGCTGGGCCGGTCGCCGAGGCCATCTGAGCCATGATCGCGCCGTAAACTAGCACGTCGCCCAGGCTCAGCAGCGGAAACGGCGTGCCCTCGGGCGTGACGAATTGCCGTTCCTGCGCTAGGGCTGCCGCGATTTCACCCGCAGCGATCATGAACGCCCTGGGTGCTCATCGGGCATGCGCATGCGCCGGCGGCCCGCTTATCCATTGTCCGCGCGAGTGCCCGGCGGCGCGAGTCGAGCATCCCGCAGCACCGTCGTGATTTCATCGCACATCGCGGTGGCGAACTCCCTGGCTCGTACTGTGTCCGTCGCGATCCTCACCGACGTCTCCACGTGCCCATAAGGCGTAGCGCGCTCCGGCGGGAGCGCTGCCCGTAGGTCTATGGTCGCCTCAAACCGGCTGGCAATTGGAAGGTGATCCGAGCCGACGCCCAACCGCAACGTCAGCACCGGGTCGGCAACCTGGGTGAACGCGAACTGCGGTTCCTCCGCCCCCAGTGCGCAGCGGCACCCGGCAGCAAGGCTACGCAGGTCCGCCTCATAGATTTCAAAACGAGCGACGAGTGCTGGGCTGAACCGGTTCAGGGAGGGGTCGTAAAACTCCAGCCCCGCCATCGCAGGAAACCACCGGCCTCGGGCCGCGGCGCTCCCGATACAAAGGAAGAAGGCGATTTGGTCACTAGAGTCCCTGATCCGAGCCATAAAGTTAGTAGCCCTTCGGAGGTCCGACGCGAAAAGAAATGATTTCGCGGTTCGCCGGGTCGAGCAGAACCGTGACGCCCCCGTCATGCGCATTGGGCAAATATTTCTGGACGAGGCCAGGCTCGCCCGGTGCCGGGAGCGTCTGCCCGCTCTGAATTGCCTCTCCCACTACCTCGGGTGGCACGCGGTGGCCCATATCCTTCGCCATTCGCGCGAAGGCGTGTTCCGAGACCGCATAGCCGTCGATCTCGCTCGGATGGGCGCTGGCGCCGGCCCCTTCGCCGCCATCCGGCCCGAAGATTGAGACCCCCAGCAGGGCGCTGCCAACACCCAAGGCAGCACCGCCCACCAAGCTTCGCAAGGCGAAGCTCCAGATGAAATCGTCGAGATGGGCTTGGCTGATGTCCGTGGCAAGGGTCAGATACGGGTAGTTGTAGGGCTGAAACAACACCCCCTCCAGGGGGATCGGCGGTGGCAT
>JBOGKL010000104.1:0-2513 GCA_050745525.1 Terriglobales bacterium
TGTTCACACTGCCCGAGACGGTCAGCGAGGCCGGCGTCGCCGCGCAGCAGGTCCGTCGCCGATTGGTGTCGATCGCAACTCCTAGCTAGCGCCACATCTTCCAATCAGTTTGGGGCTGCTCGGCAACCAACGCATCAAAGCCTGGATCTTTGCTCCACCGACCCACCAGATCGGTGAAGTCCGCCCGTTGCCTGGTCCGCTGGGTCGCGGCAATGAGCTCCTCAATCGCAAGTTGGTTCAGGCTCTGGTCCCGCTCCCGTGTCCGGCGCCGCAGAATTCGATCAACCTCGGCGGGCTCGCCGCGAATGTTGTATTTTGCCGGCTTTTCCATGCCTGCATGGTGGCAAAATATGCCTGGATTGCTACGGATTAACCATCTCCGCCCTTGCCTCTGCGGCCTGGCGGGCCGGGTAGAGCTTGGCGAACAGCAGGAACAGCAACCCGATGATGAGGAACACCCACAGGCTGCCTTCCGGTCCCACACTGCCCCCGGTGATCCAGTGCGAGCCGTGGAAAGAGGGGTGCAGCAGCCGCCCGCGGCTGACGTTGCCGCTATCGGGCACGCCGTAGACGAAGCTCTCGCAGTAATCCCACATCGCATGCAGTCCGATGGCGAACCACAGGCTGCCCGTTCGCCGCCAGGTGAAGCAGAAAAACAGACCGATCAGTCCGGCGCTGAGGGCGCCGATCCAGTTCTCGCCCCCGTTGCTCAGGTGTACGCCGCCGAAGACGATGGAGACGATGACGGCCGCGATCCAAAACCCGGTGCCGCTCGTCAGCGTTGTCAAGGCATAGCCGCGGAAGGTGAACTCCTCGAAAAATCCCACCGCCAGAAACGCCGCCGCCCACTCCAGGCCGAAACGCAAGAGCGAGGCGCCGTTCAGCGTCACCTGCCCGAAGCTCATGCCGCCGCTGACGAAGATCAGCACCAGCAGCACGCTCATGGCCACCGCGCCCCAGAGCACGCCCATCCAGAAGCGGCCGCGGAATGCCTGCCGCCACGGCAGCCCGTAGTCGCCGATGTGCCGGTGTTCAAGCAGCGACAGGATCCAGCTCACGAGCAGGATCCAGCCGAACACGAAGGCCTCGCCGCCGAGTGTGCCCAGCGGAGAAACGGCGATGGCCGGCGCCGCCGCCCCGTGTGCGCGGTGCGCCCCCGCCAGCAGCACAAGCCCGGCCAGCAGCAGCGGGACGCCGACGGCAATGAGCAAAAACACCGCCAGCCGCCACCCCGCCCGTAACCCGGCAAAGCTATGGTCGTCGGCCTGCGTGAACCAGATGCTGTCCATAGCGCCAGATTCTACCTTACTGCCGGGCCTCTGCATCCAGTTGTGGATATAATTTCAGCGCCGTCCCGCGCATGACCTCATGGGCAATCGCGAGCGCCTGCGCCCGCGTGACCTCGTGGTCCCGCAACATGCCGGTCAGTGCGATGGCCAATCCCAGGCGGGCATTGTGCTGGAGCTGGTAGCCGATCTCCTCCCAGTCCTCGGCCCCGGCGCCGGGCGAGAGGTCGGTCCCGAACATTACCTTATTCGGGTAGTACTCGAGGAACGTCCGGATATTGTGCGCAATTTCGACCGGCGGCAGCAGCCACGTCTGCCCCGAGGTATCGGTATAGACGTTCGGTTTGGCAAGCAGCGCGGCGACGATGTTCGTGTAAGGTCCCAGCCCTCCGTGCAGCAGCACGAAGTTCGTGCGCCGGAGGCTGGGATCATTGAACACGTCCATGAGCAGCGCCGGGTTGGCGCCGGCGATGTTGAAATACGATCCGCATCCAAAACCGGTGTGGAAATGCACGGCCAGATGGAGCCGCCCGGCGGTGAGCGCAATCTGGTGGAAGATGGCGTCCTGCAGCCGGTAGTAGCGCGCCACCGCGGGCGCCCCTCCGGCGGCGTAGACGCCGCGCGCCACGCCCATCGCGGGCGAGCGGAAATCGAGCGGCCGCAGATAGGCCGCCTCGAACTTCACGGCCACCGCGCCCGCCGCCTTTTGCCGCTCGAGCGTGGGGATGACGACCTCGTTCAAGTAGGCATCAAGCGTCGCCGGCGGCGCGCTCAGATGCAGCGCCGCGAGATAGCTGTCGAGGATGCCCTTCTCGCGCCCGAAGAAAAACTTCAGGTCGGGGTTGGCGGCGAGGCTGCTCGTTGCCAGCGGCAGCAGCAGCGCATCGTCGAAGGCGACCCATTGAAAGTGCGGCGGACCAAGGCCCGGCCCCATGGCCACGCGGTTGGCGAACTCCATCTGGATGCCCAGCTTGTGCAGCACCCAGTTGGGATAGTTCAACCCCTGCTCGCGCTTGATGCGCGCCTTGGCGGCGATATCCTCGGCGGCGGTATGGGCGCCGAACAGCGCCATCCACGCCTGCTGGAAGATGGGATTGCCAGGCCGGCTCACCCACGTCGGCGGGATCGGGCTCTCGGGCGGGCAGGGCAGGGCGTCGTAGTTGGTATCGGCGACCCCGTTGACGGGCAGCGCCGGCGGGTGGGCATGATCGTCAATGGCCGGCGTGT
>JBOGKL010000105.1:0-4430 GCA_050745525.1 Terriglobales bacterium
AGGGAACCCAGCACGGGACCAGCAGATATCACCCGCAGTAGCCGCAAACGGCCCGTGTCTCGCACAGTCCCGGCCTTATCCCCGTGGCATTGCGCCCCACCCGGCCGGGCCGCCGGTCAGCACTTCCACGACGTTCAGCCCGTGGGGCCGGCCGTCATCGTGCCGCCTGGGCCGCCACGGCCCGCCCGCGTCCTGGCATTCGAGCCTTACGGAATCGTGTGACAGGGTCACGCGGATCGTGAAGTGCCCCCCGCGTGATCGGCTATGCAAGATGGCATTGGTGGCGAATTCGCTGAGCACGAGCAGGGCGTCGTCTGCGGCCGGGCATTTGCCCAGGTGCTCAGCCAGGTGACGGCGGACGTGGCGTACCTGGTCGGCACAACCGGGATATGTCTGCTGGTATTCGGTTATCGGGTCCGCCGGCGTTTCTTTTCCGGATGCTTGTCGTGGGGCTACGGTGGTCATCGGCGGTGGTCCTTATGCGGATAGCGGGCGGATCTCGCTACCCAACTTGGCAGGCCGGTGAAAGAATCGGGAGTAGTTACCCGGTTACCGACCGGTATCGAACTCTGGTAACGAGAGGTGCGCACGGTGCCGACTCCGCGAGAACAGCTAGCTGATACCCTCCGCCAGTCACGCCTGGACGCTGGCTATGAGTCGCACGGAGCGCTGGCTAAGCGGCTGAACGTGTCACGTCCGGTGGTCTCGAAAGCAGAGAATGCCGGGCAGCCTGTGCCGTCTGATGTGGTGCTGGCCGGGTGGGCGGGGGCGACGGGCGCGCCGCTGGACGTGCTGATGGATCTGGCGCGGCGGGCGAAGTCGGGCACTCCTGATTGGTTCATGCCGTACCGCCAGGCGGAATCTGAGGCGAGCATCCTGCGGTGCTGGTCGCCCGTGCTCGTCCCTGGCGTGCTCCAGACCGAGAGCTACATGCGCGCCGTGCTCTCGGTTGAGCCGTACACTCCCGAACAGCTGAACGAGCTGGTGTCCGCGCGCCTGGAGCGTCAGGCAGTGATCGGGCGGGTGTACCTCACGGCGGTGATTGACCAGCATGTACTGCATAGGCTGATCGGGTCGCCGGCGGTCATGGCCGAGCAGTGCGCGCGTCTGCTGAGTCTGGCTGAACGTTCCAACGTCGCGTTGCATGTGGTTCCGGAGGGCGCCAACGTAGGGTTGTGGGGCGCGTTCAACATCGCGGCACGGGACAGCACGGTCACGGTGAACCTGAGTGCGATAGAAGACATTCCGAGCACTGCGCCCGGCCTGGTAGGCAAGGTGACGGTGGCGTTTGAGCGGATACTCGGTGCGGCGCTGCCGCGTATCGAGTCCCATGAGCTGATCGTGAAGGTGGCGGAGGAACAATGGAAAATGGAGCAATGGAAGAAGCAGATCTGAAATGGCGCAAGGCGTCCTACAGCTCAAACGGCGGCTCTGACTGCGTAGAGGTAGCCGGCAGCGCTGATCGCGTGCTCGTCCGTGATACCAAGGATCATGCGCACGGTCCCGTGTTGCGGTTCTGTCCTGCCGCGTGGCGCCGGTTTGCCGGCCAGGTGAAGCGCTCGTTAGCTGATCCGCTGCCGATCCCGTAGGGGTACCCTCGCGCCTTGAGGGTGCCCCTTTCGGCTGTCCGGGGTTGTTTCCTCGCTGAGTGGGTGGTGGCGCTGCCCGGGGTGTCGGCGGGGTGGTGTGATGGTTTCCGCCGGTGCCGGGTCGGCGTGGTATGTGAGTCGGTTGTGGCCGCGTAGCGTGCCCTCGGGCCGGGGGAAGGCGGGAGGGGGTCCGGGGGAACCGGGAAACCGGGCTGTGGGGGGTTTCCGGGTTCCCCCGGTGCTTGCAGCTTCCGCCAGCCGAAAGGTGCGGCGCTGTATGTGCGGCGGCCTGGGCGGTTTTCCTCGGTCATTTGCGCGGCGGGGTCTGTCGTGGTTTGCAGGGGAGGCAGGAAAGGGGGATCTGGGGGAAAACCTGGAACCGGGCCGTGTTTTTCTGGGGCCGGGGGGGTTCCGGGTTTTCCCCCAGTGCGATTCTGGATTGGTTCCCCCTGCTGCCGGTCGTGAGTAGAGATGGAGTGTTCCTGACCTCGCCCTCTGGTTGTTGGGGGGGTGAGGTCAGGAACATGGAGGCGGCGCGGTGCGAGCTGGTTTGTGCAGGCAGCAGGGGGGACCGGGCCGGAATCGCAGCGCGCAGCGCCCGCACCCGCGGGCGCTGCGCTGTACGGGCAGTGTGCAGGCGATATGCGTGCGCTGACTGAACAACTTATGTGTTACTGCGCAAGGGTGGAACTAATTAGTCATGGAGATTTGGACTTTGAAATGGTGATGATCGGGAACCGGGCGAATACTGAACGTCTTCGTGTCTGTAGGGGAAAGCTGGGTAACCACGGCCGTTTCGGTACCGATAATCTGGCCTTCTACGTTATAGAACGTAGCTTGGATCCAAACTGTACGTTGAATGTCGTCATTATTAGTTGCCTCGCCGTGTAGTTCTTGGCCGCGCCTACCCGACGCGATCGAGATATTGTTTAGCGTAATCTTTTCAGCTCCTTCCGGTGTGGTAGTCACCCGTCCTGGGGTGCTCCGTGAAGTCGAAGGCGCTCTGCCGGTTGTGGACGTGGAGGCAGCGCGGACCATCGCGAGCTTGGAAGGCAGCTCACGTTTGAAGTCGCGGATCGCGCGATTCCATGGTGTTGTATCCGTTTGGATACCTACATCTTTTGCTAGCCGATCGTGCAGCTCGTCAAACAAATCATCGAGGTCGCTTTCTGTGCCGAGGAATCCCATCTGTACGTCACCGATCTGCTGGACGACTAGGTCTCGGGTGAGTGGTGGCACAACCACCGGGTGGGTCGATGTACCGAGAGCCCAGGCGCCACCAAGTTCCATCAGGCACCACGGGCTTCTCAGGAAGGTCTCGGAGACGAGTTCAATCACGAGTCCGGCTTGCTGAAGGCTTCGCTGGAGGTAGGGGCGGACGCCCTCGCCGGAGGGGATGCCGGTTGCCCGGCTTGAGGAGTAGAAGATGTGCCGCTCAGGCACCCCTCCCAACAGGAGGGTGTTGCGCAAGAGGTCTGCAAGCGGCCGGTCGGCGTGAGCATGGCTAAGGAAGATGCCGGTGGTGGGGTTCATCTGGCTGGTTCCTCGGTTGAGATGTCCCGTCCAAGTGGGTTGACGGGTAGTGTTGTCGGTAGTCGCAGGGACATGGACATGGACAACTCGCTGGGATTCCCATGGTTTAGATCGTTCGGCCCAGTAGTTGCTAAGGTTGGTCACGTTCTTGAAGCGCCGGATTTCGCGGGTGAAAGAGATAGTCCAATGACCAGCGCCGTCGGCGGAACAGCCCCCCCATCCCATTCTTTCAGTCTTGAGTATGAGGAAGAGTAGTCGCAGTATATGGTCCCGCCCGGCTGCAGGCAGCGTGCTTGCGTGGGAGGCGAACTCGGCCTCGGTCAGGCTGGGCAATGCGTCGGGCTGTCCGGGCGGCGGGACCCAGCCTTTCTCGGTGCGGGTGGCCATCTGCATGAACTCAATGAACACAGCGAGGATTTCGCTGGTGTTCTGGCATTTTTCGACCCCCGCGACAGTCAAGCCGATTTCCTGGCTCTCCGTGGGAGGCATGGGACTGGTGGGGCCTATGCCGTATAGGAACCCTGCCGGCATCTCACGCAAGACATCAAGAGCTTGGATCTCGTGTCGGGTGTATAGGCTGCGGTCCAGTTCGGCGAAGGTTGGCCAGTGCAGGATTCCGCAGGCTAGGTCCCATACCGTCTGGAGCAGCAGCTGACGCTGCCATGGTAGGGGTGCATAGAAGGCCATGGCTGCAAGTCTGCCAGGCATTTGGGGATGCGGCGGCGGGCTCAAAACACACGCGATCTCGCCGCCGTTGCGGTAGTAGAGGCTAGCTCGTGGCGGGGTGGTCTCTGGTCCGGGCGGCGGGGTGGGAGCGTCAGGGGGGGTGGGCGGGCGGGCCGCCTCCTCGGGTTTGCTGCTTCCGTCTTGGCTGCGCCGGTTGGATTGGTCCTCCGAGGCCATGGCTGACGCTAAGGCCTGGGGAGCCGTGGCTTCCCAGGGACCAGCCCGAGGCGATTACAAGTTCATCGTGGCTTCGATGGTCAACCGGCGCGCGCGGAGGGTCGTTGCACAGTTGGTGTGGTTCCTTCTGGTGGACCGACGGGCAACACACCCGGCGTCAGCGACGCCTGGCCCCGCGCGGTCGACGGCACTCCGGGCACGCAAGATGGGGCCGAGGGGCACACGTGTCGCGTTCCCATGCAGGCTTCGTGCGGCGGTCAGCGGTGAAAGCTCGCGGCGCCACTTCTACGACTCGAAACGTTACGTTTCGTTTCGTATTGGCAGAGACGAAACGTAACGATTGCGAGCGCGGGCGGGACCTGAGTCTGGCCGGCCGGGCGGGTGAACTGGTTTGCGTCGCGCGCC
>JBOGKL010000106.1:0-2231 GCA_050745525.1 Terriglobales bacterium
TGGGCAGCGGGAAATTGAGGGTGCTGTTCTTGTCCACCGCGATCTCCGTCAGCGTTTGCAGATAGCGCAGTTGCAGGGTGGCCGGCTCACGACCAATGATGGCCGCCGCCTCGCCCAGTTGGCGCGATGCCTGCAATTCGCCATCGGCAGCAATGATCTTGGCGCGCTTCTCGCGCTCGGCTTCGGCCTGCCGGGCAATGGCGCGCTGCATGCTCTCGGGCAGATCCACGGCCTTGATGACCACGTCGGTGACCTTCACGCCCCAGGCTTCGGTGCGCTCGTCGAGAATGGTCTGCAGGCGGGCATTCAGCTTCTCGCGGCTGGAGAGGACATCGTCGAACTCGACCTCGCCCAGCACCGCGCGCAGCGTCGTCTGCGCGAACTGGGAGCTGGCGAAGCGGAAGTTGCGCACCTCGATGATGGCCTTTTCCGGATCAATCACGCGGTAGTAGACCACCGCCGTCACCGTGCAGGTGACGTTGTCGTGGGTGATGATGTCCTGCGGGGGAACGTCGAGGGTGTCCACCTGCAGGGAGACGCGCACGAGGCGATCAATGATGGGGAAGATCAGCACCACGCCCGGTCCCTTGGGCGTGCCCAGCACCCGTCCCAGACGGAAGACGACGGCACGCTCATATTCGGCCATCACCTTGATGGCCGAGAGCAGGAACAGGACGACGATGATGATGATTACGATGATTCCCGCCACAGGGCAATTCCTCTCTGAGCATCTTACTCCGCTGCCGCTGCCGCCGCCAAACGTGGCGGCACCCTGCGTAGCTTTAGCGAAGCAGGCACCCCCCGTCGCCAGGACTACCGCCAAGATCGCGGCCGCGCCTCCCCACGCGGCCCCTCAATCCAGCACCGCCTCGACCTCCAGCCGCAAACCATGTACGGCCAATACCCGAACCGGCTGGCCGGCAGCGATGGGGGCGCGCGCGCGGGCGTGCCAGCGCTCGCCGTGGACCAGCACCGTGCCCTGCAGCGCCAGCGCCGTCAGGGCAATGCCGGCCTCGCCGAGCAGGCCTTGCGAGCCGGTCACCACGCGCCGCCGCTGGGCGCGAATGACCAATTGCACCAGGATGGCCGAGATGACTCCGAAGCCGATGGCCACGCCCAGGGCGCTGCTGAGATCCACGCGCATTTGCGGCACGGGGGAGTTGACGAGCATGAGCCCTCCCAGGCCCAGGGCCACGGCGCCGCCGACGGCGAGAACGCCGTGAGTGGGGAACTTGATCTCGAGCGCGAACAGGACAAAGGCCACGATCACCAGGCCCGCGCCCGACCAGTTGATGGGCAGCAGCGAGAGGGCAAACAGCGCGAAGACCACCAGGATCAGACCCACGACCCCGGGCAGGAAATGCGCCGGGTGGGTGAACTGCATGTAAATGAGCAGGGCGCCCACCGCCAGGAGAATGAAGGCGAGGCTGGCGTTCATGTCCAAGACGCGCTCGCGGATGCTCATGGTGAAGGGCTCGCGCGGGCCGGTAAGCGAGAGCGTTTCGCGGACGCCGTTGATGCGGGTGATGGTGCGGCCGTTGAGATCGGCGAGCAGGGTGGGCACGTCAGGCGCGACCAGGTCAATGAGGCTGTCGTGCAGCGCCTCCTGGTCGGTAAACGACAGACTGTCGAGCACGCCTTTTTCCGCCAGCGCAACGTTGCGATGGCGGCGCGAGGCCAGGCTGCGGATGTAGGCGGCCGCGTCGTTCTGCATTTTGCGGGCTTCGATGGGACCGACTTTGACGCCGCCCAGGACCACCGGATGCGCCGCGCCGGTGTTGGTGCCCGGCGCCATGGCGGCGACATCGCAACTGAGCAGGATGTAGAAGCCGGCCGAAGCCGAACGCGCACCACTGGGGGCGACGTAGCCGATGACGGGGGCTTGCGCGGCCAGGATGTCCTGAATGATGGTGTGCATCGCCGTGCCCAGGCCGCCGGGGGTGCTGAGCTCAAGCACGACGGCGGAGGCGTGGATCTGATTGGCGTGCCGGATGCCGCGCCCGATGTATTCGGCGCTGACGGTGTTGACGGTGTCGTGCAGATCAATGACGACGATGGGGCCGCCAGGGGCAGGCCCTTGCGCGCGCGCGACGAATAGACACGCCGAGAGCGCCAGCGCCAGAACCAGGCCCGCCGCGCAGCACTGAATGCGCCAGGGGCGGAAAACGGCGGAGCTCAGCGAGGCGAGCCGCCCCAGGCAGGGGATGCGAAGCGGCGGAGGAGCGCTGCCT